>CAYGTX010000008.1:0-18267 GCA_964352935.1 uncultured Rickettsiales bacterium
ATTCTTAAGTGTGATTTCTTTCGCAACGGTTACGCCATCTTTTGTAATGCGAGGAGCACCAAAAGATTTTTCGATTACAACGTTACGACCTTTTGGGCCTAAAGTAACTTTTACAGCATTAGCAAGCGCATCAACGCCCGCTAAAATTTGTTCACGTGCTTTTGCACCAAATTCAATTTGTTTTGCAGTCATGAATAGTGACTCCCTTTAAGTTTAAAATGTTAAATGTTTGCTTTTTGAAAAATTTTCATAAATTTTCAAATGAGCTTATGCCTTTTTTGGGCACGAAAGAGGCTCGGACTCCTGTCCTCACTTCTTTAAAATGCTGTCGTTTATGCAGCGTCTTCAATCGCGATGATGTCTGATTCTTTAAGAATTAAGAATTCTTTGCCATCAAGTTTAATTTCTTGTCCGCCCCATTTAGCAAACAATACAGTGTCGCCTTCTTGTACTTCAAGAGGAACAACTTCACCACGCTCGTTGCGCGCGCCTTTTCCAACAGCAACAATTTTACCTTTGGTAGGCTTTTCTTTTGCTGAATCAGGGATAATGATTCCGCCTGCTGTCTTTTCTTCTTCTTCAAGACGCTCGACAAGTACACGGTCATGTAAGGGTCTAATAGCCATAGTGTGTAACTCCTAAATAATTTCTGGTATTATGGGCGCACGGCAAGTACAATAAGTACCAACAGTTCGCTGTTCAACGCGGTATATAAGAATCCAACAAGGGAGTGTCAAGGGGAGGGCACTAAAAAAAGATACTTTATAATATTTTTTTATTCTAAGTAGGCTGCGAGCGCACAAAAAAGACTGTACTAATCTAGTGGAAATTAACGTTTTCTTAACGTTCTTTCATTATAATTAGTATTTTAAAGGGGAATGTTATCTTGGGAACTTTGACTCACTCTGTAAAACGTAATAATAAGCGCTCAGGCTTTAGCTTGGTTGAGGTTGCGCTCGTTTTTCTAGCGGCAGCAGCAATCATTACTATCGTTGCTGGTGGCGTTGTAATGATTGAAAGCGCCCGTGTTTCTAGTGTTTATGGTGATGTTGGTAAATTTACAAAAGCAGTAGAGCTTTTCTATCGCAAATATCAAGCTATACCTGGTGATATGGAAGATGTTTCGCGGTTACCAGGGGCAACGCCTGGTAATGGCAACTCTGTCATTGATGAGGGTGAAGAGCGGCTGTTTTGGCAGCATTTACAATTAGCAGAATTTATCGAAGGTGATTTTAACAACGGAGTATCCAATGTTCCGGGCGTAGATGTTCCTGTGGGGCCTTTTGATAAAACGGGATATAGTATTATAGCGAATGATAATGGCGAAATTATTATTCGCCTTTCGCGCTTTTCAAACGCAGCAGATGACCTATCCGTATTTACACCAGAAGAAGCACAAGTGATAGATGAAAGCGCTGATGATGGTAAGCCGTCTACTTCAGCAAGTCGTGTAAGAGGTCTTAATGGTAGTGATGCTACTGAATGTTTTGTAGGCGCTGGAGATGACGCAGTTTATAACGTCAATTTAGATGCTGCAGCATGCGTACTTCATTTTGTGTTAAACCCTTATATTGCAAACGAAGATGACGATAGTAGTCCTCCATGCCCAAGATTAGGTGCAACGCGTGTATCAAATCAGAAAACATGTCCAGTTGGTTATCCCGGTAAGGTGATTGAAACTTGCCGCCCTAACGGTTGGGCGATTACAGATATTACCTGCGAAGCAGCAAAATGTGCAGGTGAGCGTGAATATGTGTATAAAGATGAGCGCGTTGAGGCTTGCCCAGATAATTATACGGGCGCGGTGTTAAGAGAGTGCTCTGCAACAGGGCTTTGGATCGATGTTGAAGATCAAGGCACTTATGGCTGTGTTGCGGATACAAGCGTATGTAGTGTTGAAGGGCAGGGGCGAATTTTACCATGTTCACAAGGTTATGTAGGTAGCGTACAGCAAACCTGTACAAATTCTGCGTGGGAAACAACTCTTGAGGCCTGTGATCCTGTTGAATGTTCGTTACCTACGGCTGATTTGGGGGGAATCTCTACCGCTAATCTCATTAATGGTGCGACCGAGGCATGTAGCGGAAGCTATATTTGCATTAAGCCCGATGGTTCTTCGTGCGGTATAACAGGTGAAGGCGTTGTGAAAACCTGTACTATGGCTGGAGTTGGGGCGGGGCAGTGGGAAGTTGCTTTCAATAGCTGTGTTCCAAATTATGCCAATGCCAGCGTCTTGCCGGCGGGCTGTACGGCAGCTAGTGGTGAAACGCCGGGCGATACCTATTCTTTTGGATGCCCAGAAGGTGAGGCTGGTCAGAACAACTTCCGTTGTGTGGAAATCAATGAAAATGGCGATACCGACTGGGAGCCAGTAGGGGTGAATACTTGTCGCCCTAAATCATGTGGTGACTTTGCGGTTGGTTCAATAAGGGAATCACGTAAATTTAGTTGCCCAGATAGCATGGCGGGTGATGTCTATGAAGTATGTAATATCTGTGAAAGTGGTGAGCCTTGCTACGATGTTCAAGATGATAATGGTGACTATGCTAATCGCGATAAAGCGATTTGGGAAATTAACTATTCAAACTGTGCACCACAATGTGATGGCTCTGCTGATAATGCGGGCTATGCTTATTGGCCAAATGCCGATGCAGGTTCGTCAGCTGTGCGCTCGGTCAGCTGCATGGAGGGGTACTTTGGTGTTGCTGTGAGAAACTGTAGTTCTGTTTCGGCTTCAGGCAATACGCCAGCGCATGGTGCGTGGTCAAACCCATCTAAGAGTTGTTTCTTGCCACCATTTAGCTTAACGGGGCTGGCTTTCTGGGTGGATGCTAATAATGATGCATCCATTGAAACCTCAGAAGGTGGCACGCTTTCTAATAATGACCATGTGTCTACCTGGTTCGATATGAGTAGTAATGGTGTGAACATGAGCGATGATAACGATAATAATCGCCCGCTTTATAAAACCAGTGGCATTAATGGCAAGCCGGCACTTTATTTTGATGGTGGCGATCAGTTGGAAGCGCCAAATACCACTGCTCTTGAATTTGAACGCACGGATAGCTTTACCACCATCGGTGTGTTGCGCAATGGCCTTTCTGATATGACTGCTGCTAATGGTTATATTACTAAACGTGCTTCTAGTGTAAATTACAGGGGTTACAGTATTGGTCAAAGAGGTGGCGAATTAAACATTCTGGCAAGCCATTCTGGTTTTGGCAATGAAATACGCCATTGGTTGCGGCAAAACACACAAACAGAAGAACCGTTTATTCACGTGCTCACCTATGATGGCACCTCTACACTTGCTGGAACAAACATCTACCTTAATAGCTATAAAATGTCTAAAACTATTGAGGGGAACGTAGATAACCTTGACGCTAGTATGGCGCATGGGTCAGCCCCGTTCAGAATAGCTGCAAGTGGTGATGCCCCTACTACTAGCAACAATTATAATGGCCATATTGGCGAAATTCTCATTTACGAGAATGCACTAAGTGACTCTCGCCGCCGCCAAGTAGAAGAATATCTTTCCAACAAGTGGGAAATTTCGATTGCTCCGCGCTTAGAGGATATTGAAGGTTTAACCTTATGGCTGGATGCAGCGGATGCGGATGGTGATGCTGATAATGAAACAGACCCAACCTCGCCAATGGCAGAATGGTACGATAAAGGACCATTTAGAAACCATGCGACTCAGGATTCAGTGGGCAGTCGTCCAGCATGGGTTTCCAGTGGATTAAACAGCAAGCCATCGGTTGATTTTGATGGCAATGACCGCATGCAATTTGCTTCCAACCCTTTTGATAGCGGCACTTCGGTGACGTATAGCACGTTCTTCGTGATGGAATCAGATGGTATGACAGATTTTGGGGACGGTTTCTTTTATAATGGTACTATTAGTGCAGGCAGGACTATTGGTTTTAGAGGTCGTTCAACCGGTACATTTACAAACTTCTGGTTTTTTGATGATATAGATACGTCTGTGGCTGAATATAAAGACAATATTCCTTATATTTTTACGACAATCTATGACGACTCTACGGGGCGTTATATTTACATTAACGGAGATCAAAAAGCATTTGATGGGAGCTTAGCGCTTGATGCTCTCTCAGGCACAGCACATATCGGTTTCGATGGCGGTGAGTATATGACGGGTTATATGAATGAGGTGCTCATCTATAATACTGCAGTTGCAGACGACGAACGTGAATTAATAGAGCAATATCTCTCCGCTAAATGGGATATAGCCATTCCGTGGCAACCTAAAAATATTAGCGGTTTAGCCGGCTGGTGGGATGGTGCTAATCGAGGCTCTTTTTATAGTAATTCTGGTACCAGCTATTGGAAAGATAAGAGCGATGAAGGCAACGATTTCTCTAGAGCTACAGCTACGGCGCCTGCTGAAGGTGTGATTGGTGCGCTGGGTGCATTGAGTTTTGATGGAAGTGATGATGTGTTGAAGCAAAACACGGGAGCAGCGGGCTTAGGTAATAGCGCACATACCATTTTTGCAGTCGCAAAACCCGCTTCTTCTCAAACAGTATATGGCCCTCTATTCTACTTTTATTGTGGATCTACTTGCAATGCATCGCAAGTGACATTTGATGCATCTAACCAGATTCATCTAACGGATCAAACGAATACTCCAAGAATTGTGAGTGCGGAGAATTATAGCGATCGCGTGGTGTTGGTAACGCTTGCTGCTAATGCATCAGACACCAAGATTTATTTGGACGGTGTTAAAAAATTAACATTATCGGGAGCGGCGGGAGGGCTGCCTAGCACAACCACTAATACTTTTGATTTGGGTCTTGCTTCTGTGCAAACTGTTGGCCGCTATTATAATGGAAATATAGGTGAAGTGATACTTTATGACCGCGAACTAAGTAATGCCGAGCGTGAAACGGTAGAGGCATATTTGGCAAACAAATGGCCATTGGGAGAGTCGTGGGCGCCGACACAAATTCCGGGATTGCAACTATGGCTTGATGCTGCAGATGCTGGTAGCGTGGTGATACAAAATAACAATGTAGCCGAGTGGAAAAATAAAGCGACAGAACTGGCAACACTTACGCATGCCACAGGTGGCTCTGAGGTGGATTGGGTGCCAAATGCGAAAAATGGCAACTCGGTCATGCGATTTAATAGTACAAATGGTTCAGAATTTGTGACCAATGCAAGCCTAACGCCTAAAACAATTGTGATTGTTCACAAAACACCTACAATTTTTGCTGCCAATATGTTGTTAAGCTTTAGAGATAGTGGAGCATCAGGCCAGCCATTTATCGCTAACAGTACTCCCGGGGAAGATAACCCCACTGGTTTAACAAGCCATGTAAGCTATATTAATGGTAAGCCTCATTTGCTACGCAATGATGCTGTGACCAGCGGTGCCCAAACGCCACGTATTTTTGTTGACGAATACCAGATTCTTACTACCTTCTCTACTACAAGCTCAGCAACGCCGCTGCTCATACACAGGACGTATAATGATGTTCAGCACGGTGCAGGTGATGTTGCTGAAGTGCTTTCCTTCAACCGTCACATCACCATGAATGAGCGCCTATTGGTTGAAAATTACCTCTCTGAAAAATGGGGCATTCCGGTGGTGCGTCCAAACCTCAACTCACCTGCCTATGGTCTTGGTGATTTGGCACTATGGCTTGATGCGGCAGATGCGAATATGATAGGAGATGTACGTGCAAATGATACCGGCATATCCGCATGGGCTAACAAATCAAATGTCACTAATAATCCACAACTAGCAGCTTTAAGTAATAATGCTGCCTATAGTGCATTACAAAACACGTCCAGCAGACAACCAACCCTTGAGCCCACAGGTATTAATGGCACGATGCCAAGTATGCGCTTTGATGGAAGTGATTCTATTAGTGTACCAAACTTCTCGCTCTATCCGACGATGACGACATTTGTGGTGGGTGATTTTGTTACCTCGCCAGCGGTAGACACACTCTTGATTGAGCATGGTGCGATTATTAATGGTGGTGGAACAGGAACTAACGGATTTATATTATGGGGTGGTCAAAACTCATTCTATATAAGAAGAAATTCTGCAAACTATTATATTGGTAGTCAGCCAGTTGGGTGGCATGGAGCAACTCCCACGGTAATTACAGCATATAATGATGCATCAACATTGGGTTACTATATTAATGACAGTTTACCTACTGAACAAACTCCTGTCGCTACCGTATCATCTAGCGACGCTAACCAGAGTTTGCTAACAGCCAATTTGGTAATAGGAAGCCAGGATATTGCAACTACTTACCAAACGATAGGTGATTTTGGAGAAATCCTAATTTACGATCGTTATTTGCCAGCAAATGAGCGTAAGATTGTTGAAGATTTCCTCGTCGATAAATGGATAAATGGAGTGACGGCAAGTAGTGCTGTAGGGGCGATTGGGGCGTCTAGAGATATCACTGTTTGGCTCGATGCCTCAGACACCTCGCATATGACAATGAGTAGCGGCAATAATATTGAGCAGATTAGTGATATTAAAGGAGCAACGCCGCTTTATCATGCGAAGCAGAGCGTGACATCGTCTAACCCACTTTATGTTGCCAATGTGAAAAATGGCAATGGTGTAATGCGCTTTGACGGGGTGGATGATGTTTTAGAGTTAGAAAATAATGACACCAGCAACCCGTTGATGCTGAAAGAGGTGATTGGTTCTGCGCTAGATACGGAAGATGCAGATTTCACAATTATCAGTGTGTTGTCTGTTGATAGTATAACGGAGAATGATGCCTTCCCAACATCTAACCAGTTGGCATATGGTGTCAGCAGTGCGACAGGAAATGTAGGGCTTTCACTACGAACGGGTGAAAATCGCTTGGTGGGTTTCACCATCGCAGATGGCCAAGTCTATCAATCCACCAAAAATATTTCACTTAATACGTTCTATGTAACCGCTTTATATCAGGGAGCTGGTTCGCTCTATTTTGATGTGAATGGTGAAAATATTTCAAAACAACCAGCAGAAGCACTGCGAGGGGGTATTGATTCGGCCGCATTTATGTTGGGTGGGGGTAATGCCAATAAGCCGTTTAAAGGTGATATTGGTGAGTTTATTACCTTTGGTAAAATGCTACAGCAAAATGAACGCGAACAGATAGAATCGTATCTCGGTGGTAAATGGGGTATCCCAATCACCACAGGCGCAGATGGTGCGAGCAGCTTTACCGATCCAACCAGTGTGAATGGTTTAACCCTTTGGCTGGATGCCGATGACGCCAGTACCATTAATAGTGGTGGTACGCTTGTAGAGGGTACAATCATCACAAGCTGGGATGATAAGAGTAGTAACGGGTTGGATATGGGTAGTTCAAACAATCCGACCTATAAGCCAAATGTCCTTAATAATAAAGCAGTGATAGAAAGCACTGGCAATGGCGCATATTTCTATTCAGATGTGGTATCAAGTAATCGTTTTGCATCAAATAATCAGGGTTCAGCATTCCAAGTGTATCGCGCGGCAAGTGGTGATAGTGGTGCAGGACGTGTGAATTTCTGGTGGGAATCTGGTAATAACCGTTTCTTAGCACATTTTCCTCACACTAATGGCAATAGTTATTGGGATTTTGGTAACGCTGGTGGTGGTGGACGTATTCAAAAAGCAAATAACACAGCGCTGCAATATGACAACTGGGTGGCAACTTCTTATATCCGTTCTCCGAACAATCAAGGGATTGTATATGTGAATGGTGAGTTATTCATGGTGGGTACAATGACCGACTTATTGAATAATACAGGTACTGATAGCTTAAAAGTGTTTACTAACTCTACGAGTGGTGTATATAAAGACCAAATTGCTGAAATGTTAGTTTATAACATTGCAGTTGCAGATGCCGATCGTGAAAATATTGAAAATTATCTAATGACCAAATGGGGCATTGGATCGGGTGTGGCAAACGATATTGCCTTCTTGGACAATCCGTCGGATTTGAGTGGTCTGGTGATGTGGCTGGACGGTGATGATGAAACGACTATGTTCCTTAATAATAACTGCACGGGCGCAGCAACTGAAGGCTCTAATATTGGCTGCTGGGCAGATAAAAGCCCTGTTGGCACGAGCGATGCAGTGCAGGCAACCAGTGGTGACCGTCCAACGTTTGCTGCCAACGCGGTGGGCGATCGTTCCGTTATGCGCTTCGATAAAACGAGTAGTACAGCAGGTAATGGTATGACGATCAATACACTTGATGTCAATAACCCTTACTCAATGTTTATTGTGAATCGTTACTATAAGCAAAGTAACAGAGGTAGATCTTTACAGAGTGCTTCTAACAATTGGCTTTTGGGTTTGTGGCATGGAAGTTCAGCACGGCATTATGCAGGTGGTTGGAATACATCAAGTTCAGAACAAGCTGCAACCATTGGTGAATGGACTATTGATGTGGCGGTAAATAATGGCGCAAGCACACAAGCTTATAGCAATGGTGTGAATGTAACAAGCAGTAGTACCGCAAAAACATACCCGCGTTCAATGGCGCTAAGTGGAAAAGGGTTTGGTTCGGAATACGGTAATATCGATATCGCCGAAGTGTTGATTTATAGCCGCGCACTTTCAGATTCTGAGCGTACCAAAGTGGATGCGTATTTGGGTAATAAATGGTTAGCAGAGCAATCAAGTGACGGGTTTGATTCGGCCGCGCTTGAGTTGTGGCTGGATGCATCAGACAGTGCTACGTTGTTTGGTGGTGATAATTGCTCTACTACGCCAGCACCTGCAAATGGTACAGATGTCGGATGTTGGCAAGATAAGAGTGGTAATAATCGTCACGCAACTGCGCCATCTAACACCGCTTCTTATAAGCCTCACCGTGCTACGTCTACGTTAAATGGGCGCGATACATTAAGGTTTGACGGCACAACCAATCAACTTACCTTGGGCGCTAACTATATATTTAGTACTGGTGGTTTAACGCTGATTGCTGCAGTTAAAGACAATACAACCAATCCAAGCGCTCAAGGTGGTAATATTGTGAATGCGGGGGTTGTGGGCAACCGTGGTTATGGTCTTAGTTATGATGGTGTCAACGGTGCATTTTTCTATACAGCTATGGATCACGGAGGTACATATATTAACAATGGTGATGTTTCGTTTGATTCGCCATTCGTGATTTCAGGTGTTGCAAAATTTCAAGATAAGCAAACACTTTATATTAACGGTACAGCGTTAGCTTCAGCTGCTATTCCATCACTGATAGCATTAACGTCAACGCAAGTTACATCCTACTCAACACGTCAAGGTAATGGTGGACCAGTTACCATTGGCTATCAGTCAAAAACAGGCAGTGAAGCTTTGCGTGGTTTTGCGGGTGATATCGGCGAGATAATGGTTTACAGCCGTGCGCTAGCAGATAGTGAGCGTGAGCACATAGAGCAATATTTGATGGAAAAATGGATACCTTCTGGTGCAGATAAAGTGGACGATCTCACCCTCTGGTTTGATGCATCAGATGCCAGCACCATCAATGCGGGCGACCCTACAGATGGCGATGAGGTAACGACATGGGTGAATAAAGCAGATAATGCCAATATTCCGAGTGTGACGAATGGCGCTTATAATGCACCTAGTTTTGAGGTGAATGAGCTAAATGGTTCCTCAGTGCTCAGATTTGGTGGAAGTGCTTCTAGTAACTATTCGATGTCTAGAAGTAATGTAACTCGGTCACATTTTATTAATGCGGATGAGGCAAGTCTATTCTCGGTTCAGAAAATACAAGAAGATGGAGGTCTTACGACGATTTTGAATTGGTTTGAGAATTCATCGGGCATTCAAGCTGTGCAGTTTTATTGGGCTCCAGCACAAACAGACTTATTCTTCAAGTTTGGGGCACACACAGCGGGTGATTTTAGCGAACATGTGACTTCACAAACATTGTCAGACATGCAGGATTGGCAAATATTAAGTGCGATCAAGCGCTCCAATAATACAGGCACAATCTACAGGAATGGTGAATTAAAATCCAATGGTACGATGGATCAAATATTTACTGATAACACAGCAACACTGTCTATAGGACAGACACAGCAAAACCTTTGGTTAGCAGAAATGCTTGTGTATCGCTCGGCTCTTTCTGACTCTGAGCGTGTTGAGATAGAAGGATACCTCAAAGATAAATGGCTGCCAGATACTGATGGTTCAGCAGAAATGGTGAAATCAGCGAATTTAGCCTTGTGGCTAGATGGTTCGGATGCAAGTACACTTTATACGGATACAGCATGTTCAACGCCAGTATCATCTAGTCCTCAGACTGTGCAATGTTGGGCGAATAAATCGGCTACTGGTTCTGCCTATAACGCTAAAACAACGAGTACGGCTTATATGCCACTCTATTTAACCAATTCCATGAATGGTAAGTCATCGCTTGATTTTAACCATACACAGCAAGATCACATGACGCTTGCCGGTAACTATATTTTTAGTAATTCGGGTGGTTATTATATGTTTGCTGTCGTGAGACCTGACAAACAAGACGTGCTTGGTTTTGTATATAATTTCGGGTTCCACGGAGGACAAGAAGTGGCCATAAATGTCCAGAATTCGGCAGGTGGAATAGGAATAGGAATACACTCTCCAACTAACTATGGTGGTGTCAATGTTTCTGGAGATATAGCTTCAACTCCAGAAGTGGTGGTAACGGGTGAGATAGTATTTAACTCGCATATATCACTTTATGCCAATAGCACACTTCTTAGTACCAGTGCTATTACGTTACCAGCAGTAACAACTACACAGATTTTGGAAAACCCAACAAGGGGTAACGGTGGTCCTGTAACAATTGGTCATCAATCTAAGACACATCCTAGTGAAGCACAAAGGTCATTTGGTGGGAATATATCAGAATTACTGGTTTACACCAATACAACCCTATCTACATCTGAGCGTGTTGCGGTTGAAAACTATTTAATGAATAAGTGGGGTATCACTCAAGCTGAGAATGTTAATATTTCTAACCCACAAACACCAAATTCTCTCGTATTATGGTTGGATGCTTCCGATAGCAGCACTATAAACGGAGGCAGTACGCTAACGGATTTTGCTGCCATCACAGAATGGCGTGATAAGAGTGATAATGCTAATCGTGCGGTGCGTTTCCGTACCAGTGGTGATAGTGGTGTGCGTTATAGAGCCTCTTCAATGAATGGTTATCCTTCAATGGCGTTTGATTCGATTCCATTGCAAGTAGAGGGAAGTGCGGCACTTGATGTTGCAAGTGAAGCGAGTTGGTTTATCGTGGCTTCAACCGATGCAGATACTGGTCCACAGCACGGAGTGTTGCTTTCAAAAGGATATGATGAAACAAACTTCCGCCTATCGTTAGATACAGCATCAAGTAAAGGTATGCGCTTCTGTTCGGGTGCGAATGCTGTCAGCTGTGCGAATGCATCAAATGGTTTTAATAATATGCAAACGGCTACACCATATCTGTTTACCTATCGCTATAAAGAAGGTACTCCAGGCAACGCTGATTTTTATAAACAGGATGCTGGCGGCAATAAATTTAGTTTAAGTGGAGTGAGTGCCGCCAATGCTATCTCGAATGCAACAGGTTCAACTAAAATTATGATTGGCGCTCAAGCAACAGATGATGCGGGAGTCTTTGCACAGGGTTTCCGTGGTGATATATCGGAAGTGTTAATGTATAACTATTACCTAAGTAATAGTGAGCGCGAGGGAATTGAGAACTACCTTAAGAGTAAATGGGCTATGGTTGACGTGCCAAAAACCGTCAATGGCCTTACTTTATGGTTGGATGCAAGTGATGCCAGCACTATTAATGGTGGAACACTGCCAGCTACAGGTGCGCTGGTGACAGCAGTGAAAGATAAAAGTGGCAATAATGTGGATATGACATCACTTTATGGCAATGTAAGTTATGGAAATTCCAGCTCTGATACACTGAATGGCAAGCCTGTGTTTGCTTTCTCAACGGGGAAAACTACAGGTGTGGGTCTTCAAAGTACAAGTTTGCAGTGGCCGCGAATGATAAATAATAATGAAATGACAGTGTTTGGTGTGTTTAAAGATGAAAGCAATGCTGGCTCACTTTATTGGTGGCAAAATAGCGAGCGCTTCAATTTACATTTAAGGCAAACGTTAATGTTTGATTATGGTTTGAATAATAGACTGACCAGTGCAGCGATACCTGATTACTTTAATCAATGGTGGGTGTTTGTTGCCGGCAGAAGTACGGAAGGGAAAGTTTCCGTCGAAATAGATAATAATTCAAGGTCGCATACCTATTACCATGGAGGATTCACGCAAACCATGGCTTCTACAGGAGCGGATGTGCTTGAAATTGGTAGTTATAACAATGGTCAAAGTATCATGAGTGGCTCAATTGCCGAGTTGTTGATGTATCGTAGGCATCTAAGCCTTCAAGAAAAAACAACTATCCGCCGTTATTTAGGTGCTAAATGGGGCATCGCTGTTAGGTAAGCTTTGCTGGATTGCACCATGTGAAATTTTCCTAAATTTCACATGGTGCAAAGCTCAAGGCTGACTCGGTTTGCTAACCTTGCTTGCATAACCTAATCTTACATAGTAACACTATTCAAAACTGCATTCTTGCACTTGTTGCGGTTTCACGCTAGTTTTACGCCTATGGAAAAAATAGTGAACAGGAGCGTGTGATGGCAAAAAAAGTGGCGGTGATTCTTTCAGGCTGTGGTTTTATGGATGGAGCTGAAATTCGTGAATCCGTTATTACTTTACTAGCGCTAGATAGGCAAGGCGCTATTGTTAGCATGTTTGCCCCCAATATCAATCAAACCGAAGTGAATGACCATCTCAGTGGTGATAATGTGCAAGAAACACGCAATGTGTTTGTAGAATCTGCACGTATTGCTCGTGGAGACATCAAGCCGCTTGATCAGCTTCATCATAAAGACTTTGACGCGCTGGTGATTCCCGGTGGTTTTGGCGTGGCAAAGAATCTTTCAAATATCGCCATGAAAGGTGCAGAAGCCACATTGCTGCCCGAATTTAAGCAGGTGATTCTAGATTTCTTTCAAACTAAGAAACCCATAGGCGCAATATGTATTGCTCCCGCTGCTGTAGCAATAGCACTCAAAGGCGAAGCGCAGGCTATATTGACGCTAGGCCCTGAAGATAGTAATCACTTGATAGAAGGTAACGGCGCTATTTATGAAGTATCAACCGCCGCTGAATGTGTGGTGGATGAAGAAAACAAACTCGCATCATGCGCGGCTTACATGACGGATGAATCGATCGCTCATGTTGCAGAGGGCATCGAGCTAGTAGTAGAAAATATATTGGAAATGGCATAGCCGCATATGCAAAATCGCTTGCTTAGAGTTTTATCGCTATTCATATTTGTCTTTTTGGCTGGGGTTGCGCATGCTCAGTCTCAGTCTGCCTCAGATAATCCTTTTATTGCGCTTGATTGCGAGCTAACACCGCCTTTAGCGCTCAGTTATTTGCAGATTGACCCCCCTCAGAAAAGCAATAATTTACGCCGAAAAGAAGGGGCAGGCATTGTTGCTGATGGTATTTATACTGAGATAAAGGGCGTGGTGCTAGATCGTTTCTGTGCGCCAGTGAGTAATGCAATCGTCTATCTATGGCAAACCGATAAGGCGGGGCATTATAAGCAATATTATACTCCACAGTCGGAATGGGATATTATCGATGAAAATTTCGATGAGAATTTTGGCTATTCAGGCACGGCACGTACCAATAATCTTGGTGAGTTTTACTTCTTAACCATCTTCCCTGGTAGCTATGATAATCGCGCGCCACATCTGAATGTTAAAGTGTCGCACCGTGATTTTGATGCGTTTGAAACGCAAATCTTCTTTTCGCATCATCCGCGCAATAAGAGTGATCCTGTATTTCAGGGGTTGACCAAACCTCAACAATCGCTACTGAGTGCAGAAGGCGAGCCGCTCGACCCTGCCTATCGTTTGAATGGGCGAAGATATAAGGTGACCATCACATTAGATGGAGAAAATCGCTTTGTGCGTTATTAGCGCGAAGCATTAGCCCGCATTTCTATCTATCTTCTCATCCGAATGTAGATGCACATTTAGCAGCAATCCAAAGGCAATCAGAATGGTGGACATAATCGTTCCCCCATAAGAAAGCAATGGTAGCGGTGCGCCTACAATTGGCAGTAGCCCCATCGTCATGCCGATATTGATGAAAATATGCATGAAGAATAAGCTCACCACGCCCATGCCTAATAAGCGCCCATAATGGTTGCGGCAATTGAGTGCAATCATGATGCCATAGGCGATGATGATGGCATAAAGCAGAATCACAGCTACGCCACCGATGAAGCCAAATTCTTCACTAAACATCGTGAAAATAAAATCGGTCTGTTTTTCAGGTAAGAAACTTAATTGGCTTTGGCTACCATGCAAGAAGCCCTTGCCGGTGAATCCGCCCGATCCAATGGCGATTTTAGACTGTAGAATGTTATAGCCATCACCTAAAGGGTCGCTTTCGGGATCTAAGAAGGTGAGCACTCGTTTCTTTTGGTAATCATGCATGACATATTGCCACAAGACAGGCAGCGTTGCTAACCCTGAAACGCCCACCAGTGCAAATTTCCACATGCGCACACCTGCCACAAAAAAGATGGTAGCACCAATCAGAAGCAAAATGAGGGCTGTTCCCAAATCTGGCTGCTTCATAATGAGTAGGAAAGGTAGGGCAATCATCAATAAAGGCGGAATCAGCATGGTGGGGCGTGCAATATCCGCCAGTGGCATGGCGTGGAAATAGCGTGCCAATGCAAAAATGATACAGACCTTCATCGGCTCTGATGGCTGAATATTGAATGGGCCAAGCCTTATCCAGCGTGTTGCACCCATGGCCGTGGTGCCAAATAGTTCAACTAAAATGAGTAAAATAAGCACACCACCATAGATGAAATAAGACGATTTTAGCCAAATGCGTATATCCACAATGGCGACAAAAATCATCAGTGGAAACAGCAGCAAAAAACGTTTCATTTGAGCGGATGCCCATGGGTCTATGTTGCCTTTGGCGGCAGAGAAAAGGATGGCAAACCCTATGCAAGACATAAAGGTGACGAGAATAATCAATGGCCAGCTAAGCAGCGATACGCGACGAAGAAAAGATAGATGTTTTAGTGGCATGGCCTTAACTCGCTCCTTCTGCGTCAATTTTTAATAATGTATCCATCACATCACGTGCAACGGGGGCAGCTGCGGCTGAGCCACTTCCGCCATGTTCTACAATCACAGAGATGGCATATTTGGGTGCGCTAACAGGTGCAAAACCAACAAATAATGCGTGGTGGTCTCTACGTTTACGCTCTGACGCTGAAAGCTGATGTTCAATCGCTTTATAGCGTTTTTTAGAGATAACCTGTGCCGTGCCAGTTTTACCGCCCATCAGCACACCTTTGGTGCGTAAACGGCTGCCATAAGCAGTACCGCCGGGTTGCATCACCATGCGCACACCATCATGTACAATGCTTAGCGAGCGAGGAGATAAACCAAGATTAGCAAATGGGTAGGACTGCTCTTGCGTGGTGAGTGCAGGAAAAACAGCCTCGCCACTGGCAATACGTGCCATCATTGTGGCAAGCTGCAATGGAGTGGTGAGTAAGAATCCTTGACCAATTCCTGTGTTGAGTGTATCACCTGTTTGCCACCCGTCATTAAAACGTCCGCGCTTCCATTCACGCGAAGGTACAAGGCCGCTTTTCTCACCTGGTAGGTTTAGCCCTAGTGGTTTGCCTAGCCCCATTCTATAAGACATAGCTTCGATAGGATCGATGCCCAGTTTACGGGCGGTATTAAAGAAAAACACGTTGCACGAATTGGCGATGCCTTGTCGCATATTCATGTGGCCGTGGCCTTCTTCTTTCCAGCAGCCAAAACGTCTATTACCAAGAATAGTATAGCCTGGGCAGTAATAGCTGGTTTCAGGGTCAACACCATCTTCAAGTGCGGCTAATGCCACCACTAATTTAAAGGTGGAGCCCGGTGGGTATTGATTGGTAATGGCTTTATTAACCATGGGGTCATCAGGATTTTCCATTAATGACTTCCAATATTTCGAGCTCACGCCATAGGAGAATTGCTCAGGGTCAAAACCTGGGGTGGAGACCATGCATACAATGCCACCAGTTTGTACATCAATGACTGTTACACAGCCAGTTTGATTGCCCAATCGCTCTGCTGCAAATGCTTGCAGGCGAAGGTCGAGTGTGACGTTTAAATCAAGCCCAGCAACGCTTGGCTCGCGTGATAACTCTCTAACCGTTAACCCAAAGGCGTTGACTTCCATACGTTTGACACCTGCCTCACCACGCAGGGTTCTTTCATAGACATTTTCAAGCCCGCTTTTGCCTACTTTAAAATCGGGGTGATTGAGTAGCGAGTTGCGCTTAATCTCTTCATCGCTCACTGGGCCTAAATATCCTAGCACATGGGCGGAATCTTCTTTAAGCGGATAGTTTCTGGTTTGACCCACATCAATACTCACACCCGGAAGGTCGGGCGAATTCACTTCAACCCGCGCTACATCTTTCCACGAAAGTCGTTCATGCAACATGATAGGGCGTAAAGAGTGATGTTCAGATACTCTGCGAATGAGTGATTCGGTGTGTTTTTCATCAAAATGTAGAATAGCAGCGATTTTTTTGACAGTTTTTAATTTGTCAGAGGTGCGCTCAGGGTCTAGTAAAATGCGATAGAAGTTCTGATTTTCAGCCAGAATCTTATCATGGCGATCTAAAATTCTACCACGTAACGGCGGCAGCAAGAAAAGTTTAATGCGGTTACTATCTGCTAGGGTTTTATAGCGATCAGATTCGACGATTTGTAAATAATAGAGACGCCCAATCAGGGTGAAAAGCAAACTTGCTTTAAAGCCACCCAGTAATAATGCGCGGCGTGCAAACAGCTTTCCTCTTTTGTTTTCGCTAAGCATCGCCTCTTCTCTCCGGTATATAGTGACACACCATGTTAAAGAAACCGTGCAAAAGCGGATATATGGCAACAGTCATTGCCCATTGTAGTATTGCGATTTGCTTGGGTAAAATTTCATCATACAAAATGGAAAGTGCCAGCCATTTATAGATGGCATATAATGCGAGAGAAAGTGCCGTCACGCGCCAAAAGTAACTGAAATGATTTAAGCCTAACTGTTCTTGATAGAACGAGACCAAAAAGCGTAAACCAATACAACCAAGTGCCGTCACACCCAGTGGCAAACCATAAAGTGCATCCCAACTAATGCCGATTAAGAACACAAACCAGTAAGGCATCATGCGCGGACGATAGAGGCTCCAATAGTAAATGCAGATGGCTTCCAACATCGGGAAGATAACCGAGAAATTGACGATATTAAGGGGTAAAATACTCAGCAATATAAGCAATAGAATCACTATTTTTGGCAGCAGAGAGTGAAACTGATGATGCTTGTTCATATGCTCAAGTTACAATATTTATTTATTGCGAAACAGAAGATGAAAGTGCTTCTGTTTCTTCTGCTGTTGGCTCTTCATCTTTTGGGTAATTATACTCTAACACACTGATGAATTGTAAACTATCAGAAGATGCATAAGGCTCTACATAGTATTTTTCGTCTTCGGGAGATTGGTAGACTGTGCCAATTTTAAGCCCAGGAGGGAAAAGCTCGCCATCGCCCGATGTTACAATTGGCTCGCCTGCGCGAATATTGGTGTTTTCACTTAAATAGGTGAGTTCGGGGTGTTCACGGTTATTGCCAGAAAGAATACTACGAAGGCCAGAATGCGCGCTGATAACAGGAATGCGTGAGTTGATGTCTGTCAGTAAAAGAACGCGGGCGCTATGCTTTCCCACTTCCACCACGCGACCAATCACGCCTTTTTCACTCACCACCGCTTGCCCTGCTTTGATGCCAGACCATTTGCCCGCATTAATCAGCACCGAGCGAATAAAGGCACTGGTAGTATCACCCACCACGCGTGCGCTGATATAGTTATATTCAGGTTCTTTCACGAAGCTGAGCAGTTCTTTAAGGCGACGATTTTCAAGCTCTGCTTGCGCCAGTAAGCTTAGACGATTTTCAAACTCGCGGTTCTTTTCGCGTAGTTCTTCATTCTTATCATACACAAACATATATTTTTCGATGTTATTGCCAATAGAGGTGACAAAATCGACAGGAATGAGAATGGTGTTGGTGCAGCTGCTGCCAATATCCACCATTTTCATGCGCCATTCTTCCGCCAATTGCGGCTGGGT
>CAYGTX010000009.1:0-17991 GCA_964352935.1 uncultured Rickettsiales bacterium
AGGCTGGATAGTAGAGTTAAATAGTGAATCGCTCCCGCGCGTGTTGGTGAATCGTCGTTATTATGCCGAAGTTGAAAATGAAGTGGGCAAAAACGAAGACGGTAAAAAGTTTCTCTCCGAGCAATTACAAACCGCAAATTGGCTAACCAAAGCACTAGATCAGCGGGCGAATACGATTTTAAAAGTCGCCACCGAAATTGTAAGCCAGCAAGATGACTTCCTGAAATTTGGTATTCAATATCTCAAACCACTCGTGCTCACCGATATTGCTAAGAAAATTGAAATGCATGAAAGCACCGTTAGTCGCGTGATAAACGGCAAGTTTATGGCGACACATATTGGTGTATTTGAACTGAAATATTTCTTTTCTTCCTCCATTGCCTCGCATCATGGTGGCGATGATGTTTCCAGCCGCACCGTAAAATATATCATTAAAGAACTGATTGATAACGAGCCTGATAATAAGCCGTTCTCAGATGATACATTGGTGAAGATGCTAGCGGATAAAGGCATTAAGCTTGCACGCCGTACCGTAACAAAATATCGCGAAGCGCTAAAAATTGGTTCATCCGTTGAGCGTAGAAGAGCAAAGAAATTAAACTCTTAAATTTTTCACGCCATCAATTCCGTGCATATCTATACGTTAGATTTGAACTCTTTATCTAAGAAGCGTATAATAATATTCATGAAAACATGTAAATTCATTTTAGCTTTTGTGCTGTGCCTAAGCCTATTTTCTGCGGGAGTAGCGCAAGCCTCTATGCTTTGCTGTGTGAATGGTAGCAAAACGCAAGCGTCTGAAGCGAGCGCAGAAAGTGATATGCCTTGCCACCAGACAAATGCAAAACAAAATGAGAAGCAAGATAGCAGCTCTAACATATGCAAGAATTGTAAAGACTGTGTGGGTAATGCAGCCATTATTCTTCAAAATCCAGAATATTCCACTAGTTTCAAGCCCATCACACATGTGAGAGAAAATATAGATTTTTCTTCATTCAAAGCTTTATCTATCCATTCACCACCCAAATTTATTTCCTAATACGTAAGACGCTTTAAGCGTCAATATTGGGCTTTGCCCTAAACGTTATTCTATTAGGAGATAACCATGCGTTTATTATTCTATATATCCGCCCTTTTCATAGGGTTCGCTAGCTCTGCTATGGCGCGACCTGTTTCATACCCAGACGGATGGACATTCATGCAGATGAATGATGCGATGTCAAATGCGGTGCATGTGCACTATTCACCCACGGCTAAATATTCAATTGGCTATAAGGGCGAATATTTTCGTGACGATGAGTGGCAGTTTCATGGTTTACAACTTAATAATTTGTTGAAGCGTTGGAACCAACCAGAATCTCAAGCCAACTTCTATGTTAAATCTGGCTTGGGCCTAGCCTATAGCGACCAAAATGGTTTTGATTATGAAACTGAAGCCGCAGGCTTTGTTGGCATTGCTACCGATTGGGAGAATCGTCGTTTTTTTACCTCATACGAAAACAGAGCAATTTATGCGGGTGATATCAACAAAGAGTTTTCTCAAAAAGCCCGTGTGGGGGTTGCCCCCTATATTGGTGATTATGGCGATGTGCATACATGGTTGATGCTGCAGGTCGACCATATTCCAACCGCAGAGGATGAGCTAACTGTCACCCCTTTAGTGCGCTTTTTTAAAGGCCCAAGCTTGTTAGAATCTGGCGTCAATAATAAGGGCAATGTTTTATTCAATTTTGTTTATAGATTTTAAGGAGAAATATCATGCGTATTTTCATTTTAACATTACTTACTACCTTCACATTAAACGCACCCGCTTTTGCAAACCACGAAGCAGGGCATACCCATGCTGATATGAGTGAGGCGGATGTATCCACAGCAACTTCGACTATTGCAGATGCTGACACCACAGCCATAGTGCAAATTAATGGCTTAGTGTGCGATTTTTGTGCGCAAGCACTCGAAAAAGTATTCAGTAAACGCGATGAAGTGGTAGGCATCAAGGTTAATTTAGACACTAAATTAGTCACCATTGGCTTTAAAAAAGATGCCACTATTGACGATGAAACGATTACCCAGCTGATAACCGATGCGGGCTATAATGTGGTTAAAATTGAGAGGTAGTTATGGGGAATTTATGGAAACAAACCATCATGCCTTTTTTAAGCCTGTTTACGTCGCTCGGCACATTGGTGTGTTGTGCCTTGCCTGCGTTGTTTGTAACGCTGGGCGCGGGCGCAACGCTCGCTGGGCTAGTGAGTAATGCGCCTTGGCTTATCTCTCTATCAGAGCACAAACCCATCGTGTTTGGCATTGCTGGATTATTGCTACTAGGCACAGGTATTTTGCGCTATATCAACCGCAATGCACCCTGCCCTGTAGATCCTGCAGCTGCAAAAGCATGCACCAAGCTTAGAAATATCAGTAAATATATTTACTGGTTTTCAGTCATGATTTATGGCGTTGGGTTCTTCTTTGCATTTATTGCGATAAGAATTTTTTACTAGCTCTTGTTATTGATTGATGTGTAACTGCTTCTCAAAAAGTCAGCAATGATTTATGAGGGGCAACTAAGTTACTTACTTATGCAGCGCATTGATTGCAAATAGTTTTGCCACCATTATCACGCAGGTCATCAGTAGTGATGGGTGCGCCACAGCCATCGCACAACAGCGAACCTGTTGGGATTAAATCATCCCCCACGGCAACGCGATCATCAAACACAAAACATTCGCCTTTCCACTTGCCATTTTTGTTACCTGTATCTTCCAGATATTGCAAGATACCGCCTTTTAAATGATAGACTTCATCAAAACCGAGCGATTTCATATAGGCGGTTGATTTTTCGCACCGAATGCCGCCAGTGCAGAACATCGCCACTTTGGTTTTGCCATCTATCTTATCTTGCGCCCAGTTTTCAGCCCATTTAGGGAACTGACGAAAGGTTTTTGTATCGGGGTCTACTGCCCCTTCAAACGTACCAATGCCTATTTCATAATCGTTTCTGGTATCAATTGTTAGTACATCGGGTGAGGATATAAGCGCATCCCAATCTTTTGGCTCTACATAATCGCCCACAAGGCTCATATCTAGCCCTTCTTGCCCCATGCGCACAATCTCAGTTTTAAGACGCACTTTCATGCGCTCAAATGGCTGTTCTTCGTGGTATGATTCTTTCCACTCTAGGTCTGCAAAACGCTCATCACTCTTAAGGTGTGCAAAAAATATATCCATATTCTCACGCGAGCCAGAAATGGTGGAGTTAATACCTTCATGTGCCAGTAAAATAGTACCTTTAAGCGCGTGCTTCTTACAAAAAGCAAGCAACGGATAGCGCATTTCCTCAAAGTCTGGAAGGGGAACGAATTTATAAAAAGCAGCAATTACTATTGGCTTGTGTTTTTCCATAAAAGATACCTTGCAAAGGTTTATATGAAAGAGAATGTCGCTTTATATGCCAATTTTTGCATGATTTTGCAAGTGTATTGTTGTGTTTCAATTCTGCTGGCTTTATATTCAGAAGGAGATTATGAATTGGGAACATTCACAGGAAAGAAAATATTATGGTGCATATTAATTCATTAACTGATGGGTTTAAAACGTTTAAAGCAACGACTTTAAAGCACCATCAAAATCTTATTTCTCACCTTTTAGAGCAAGGCCACAAGCCAACAACCTTGTTTATTGCTGGCTCTGAAATGCGCGTCAGCCCTGATTTATTAACCAGTTGCAAACCGGGCGATTTATATGTCGTGCGTAATATTGCAGGGATGGTTCCTCCTTATAAAAGCACGGGCGCAAATGGCGTTATCTCCGCAATTGAGCACGCAGTATGCCGCCTTCATGTTGAAAATATCGTGCTCGTTGGCAATGCCTTTAGCACCGCCGTTAAAACATTAATGGCTGATGATTTTAACCCTGATGATAAAAACGATAATATTGCACAATGGCTGTCGGTTGGTTTGGATGCTCGTAATGCCGTGAAAGAGCAGTTATCACATCTTTCCCAAGAAGAGCAACAGCGCGCATGCGAACAAGAAATTTTACTTGTTTCACTTAGAAACTTACTTGGCTACCCGTGGATTATGGAAAAAGTTGAGAAAAAAGAGCTAGCGCTTTATGCATGGCACTTCAACATCCGCAATGGTGAACTTCTTAGTTTCAATCCCAGCTCGGGTATCTTCGAGAATATTGGATAAATCTTATGCGTCCACCCCTAGCTATGACGCCTGATATGCTGCCGCAGTCGCTGCCTCTTTTTCCGTTAAAAGAAGGGCTTTTGCTTCCAGGGGGACAGTTACCACTCACTTTCTTTGAGCCTCGCTATTTAAACATGGCGCAAGATGCGCTTGCAAGCCGCGATAGGTTGATTGGATTTGTGATTCCTCGCCTTTCTTCATCGCAAACACCAAGCCTGAGCGACAAGAAACAGCCGCTTTACAGCGTTGGTTGCGCTGGTCGCATCACCGCATTTGAAGAAACAGCGGATGAAAAATTGATTCTTCGTGTCACTGGCTATAGTCGCTTTCTTATTAAACAAGATATTCCCACCCTGCGCGGCTATCAACGCGCAGAAGTTAAATGGAATGACTATGAACATGATTGGCAGATTGATGCCAACCCAGACATTGAGCGCGAAGCACTGATTGAATCTATCCGCGAATATAGCCATGTTGCTGCAATTGAAATGGATTGGCAAGCACTCAAATATGCACCCAACTTTACGCTTATCACCTTTTTTGCGATGAGCCTTCCCTTTACTAATGAAGAAAAGCAAAAGCTTTTAGAAACCAAAACTGTTGAAGACCGCGCGATTTTGCTCGATGCTCTGCTTCACCGCGCGATTGAACGTCACCGCCAAAGAAATAGTTAACTGTGAACCACACCAACAGTCATTATTCTAACATTCATACCGCTATTTATAATTGGTACGAAGCCAATGGTCGTAAAGATTTGCCATGGCGTAACGCGGATGACGCTTATCCCATCTATTTAAGCGAAATTATGCTGCAACAAACGCAAGTGAAAACCGTATTAGATAGGTTCTACTTTCCATTTCTAGAACGATTCCCAACCCTCGAATCACTTGCAAATGCTCCGCTTGAAGATGTGCTCAAACAATGGGAAGGGCTTGGTTATTACACGCGAGCACGAAATCTGCATAAAACAGCCACACTCACCGCACCAAAACTACCCGATACTTTTGATGCATTAATTGCACTGCCCGGAATTGGTAAAAATACGGCACATGCTATTCTTGCATTTGCACATCACCAACCCGTACCGGTGATGGAAGCCAATGTAAAACGTATTTTATGTCGTTTCTTTTCCCTTAAAACACCCAAAGATGCAGAATTATGGGAGCTGGCATTTAAGTTATTAGATACAACACAGCCTTTTATTTACAATCAAGCCATGATGGATATTGGTGCAACGCTTTGCACACCCAAAAATCCTGCATGTGAAAAATGTCCGCTAAATTCTGAATGTTCAGGAAAAACCACTCCTGAATTATACCCAACACCCAAAGCCAAGAAAAAAGAAAAAATTCGCAATCGCGCCATCATTGTCTATCAAAACCAAGCAGGTGAATATTATATTTATCAACGTACTACAAGATTCTTAAATGGGCTTTATGGTTTTTTTGAGTATGAAGCGCCATCGGATAAAATACTTAAAGATGCTGCAAAACTAGGCTCTATCAAACAGATTTACAGCCATTTTACACTAAAAGCGGATGTCTATCTTTCACACAACACTCCTGATTCTAACCAAGGCCAGTGGGTAAGTGAAGAAAGCTTCAAGACACTCGCTTTTTCTAAAGCAGATCATAAAATTATTGCATTACTTCAAAACTAGACGAGATTTCTTTAATCCGTTACAATAAAAATATAAAATCACCGAGGAGAAGAGCATGAGCGGATTTCGTTTCTTACATACTATGTTGCGCGTGCGCGATCTTGACCAATCCATTGAATTTTACACAAAATATATGGGCATGAAACTCCTTCGAAAGAACGATTATGAAGGTGGTCGCTTTACCTTAGCTTTTCTTGGCTATGGCGATGAAAAAGACCATACGGTCTTAGAACTCACCTATAATTGGGACAAAGACAATGACTATACACTCGGTGATGCGTATGGGCATATTGCCCTTGGTGTGCCCGATATTTATGCAACGTGCGATGCTTTAAAATGCCATGGTATAAACATCACCCGCGAGCCAGGCTCCATGAAACACGGCAAAACCATCATCGCATTTATTGAAGACCCAGATGGCTATAAAATTGAATTGATTGAAGTGTGATTCAACGACGTTTAACCTCGCGTAAACACCCAATCATCTCCGTTTGAAAGCTCTGCATTGTAGGCATAACCATCTAAGTCAAATTGCTTGAGTTGCTCTGGTTTGTTCAATTGGTTCTCAATAATATAACGCGCCATTGCGCCTCTGGCACGCTTCACGTAAACCATTAGCATTTTATACTGCCCGTTTTTATTTTCTTTAAATGTAGGCGTGATAATACGTGCTGTCAGTTTTTTTGGCTGCACCGCTTTAAAATATTCGTTAGATGCAAGGTTGATTAACACATCATCCCCCTGCTCTTTCATGTCTTTCTCAAGAAGAGTACGAATCTTATCATCCCAGAATTGGTAGAGATTCTTGCCTTTATTGGTTTTTAGCGATGTGCCCATCTCTAAACGATAAGCCTGCATTGCATCTAGTGGACGCAGCAAACCATAGAGGCCAGAAAGGATTCTGAAATGCTTGTTTGCAAATGATATATCCGCATCTGAAAGGGTCTCTGCTTCTAACCCATCATACACATCTCCTTTAAACGCATACATCGCTGGTTTTGAGTTTTCAGCCGTAAATGGTAATGAAAACTGACGAAAGCGGTGATAGTTCAGCTCAGCCAACGCATCACTAATGCTCATCAGTTCACTGATTTGTTCCTGCGTTAACTGTTTAGCAACTTCCACTAATGCTTTGGTTTCACTTAAAAAACGCGGCTCTGTAGTTTTGCGTGTTGGCGCGTTTTCAAAATCAAGTTTTTTGGATGGCGAAACAACAATAAGCATTCTTTTTCCTAGTATTTTATCTATTTAGAATCATCTCTGAACATAAATAAGATTCTGTAATTTCGCAAGTCTATAGCAAAAATTAACCCTAAAGTTGCGTTTTTTAGTGTGCAGCGCACAACAACATTATCTTGCATTCGTGTTTTTAACAGATATAAGATGCCCTATTACTGTGCAGGGGTATTCCTCTTCACGAGAGGGTGAGAAAGAAGATGAAAGTATTTTAATTATCTTTGATAGAGGATATATATGGTTGCACCTGTCAGCACACAATCTGCAAAACGCTTGGCAAATACCCGCCCAAAGCACAAAAAAGAATTACGCGCACCACTAGCAAATATTTACGGTGCTATTCAAGAAACCAAGTTTAATCGCTACATTTCGCACAATCTTTATCAATATAAAAAACATCTTGATAATGGCGGTGTTCAGCTTTATTCAGAATCAGAGCTTGCTGAATTGGTAAAGGCTGGCATTTCAGACCGTTTGCCACCACGTGCAACTGCTTATTATTTAGATCTTGCATCGCGCAGTAAAGCTATTACCAACTTGATTAAAGCTCGTCCTGAAGAAATGGAAGATTTATCAGGTGAGCGTGATCCATCTAACCAATTGAAATATAGCCCTGTGCCGGGTTTATTGCACAAATATGAACTTGTACTGCTTTATGTTGTTCGCGCGTGTAGCTCATGGTGTCGTTATTGCTATCGTTCAGATTTCTTAACAGGCAAGACTGAAAAAGACATCGGTTCAATTAAAGAGATTTCAGATTACATTACATCGCATAATGCAAAAGCGTTAGAGCACAACAAGCCTGATATGGCTGTAGAAGATGAGATTGTACCTATTCGTGAAGCGTTGCTTTCGGGTGGTGATCCAATGGTACTTTCAAACCGCAACTTGTTTGATTACATGAATGGCCTTGCCAATGCTGGCGTTCGTATGATTCGTATTGGTACTAAAGAGCTTGCATTCTTCCCGCAACGTTTTGATGAAAATTTCTTTGGCATGCTAGACTTATTCCACGAATTGCACCCTCGTGTTGGTATTGCATTCATGGTTCACTTTAGCCATCCAGATGAATTGCTAGAACGCGACAGAGAAACAGGTGAATATATCAAACAAGAAGACGGTGGATTAAAGCGTATTCCGGTGACCGAAAGTGCCATCGTTCGTTTGCGTAGTCGTAACTATGTAACACTTGAAAACCAAACACCTATCATTGATAGCGTGAATGACAATCCGCGCGCCATTAACTTATTGCAGCGTGAATTAAAACGTATTGGTGTGAATAACCACTATTACTTCCAATGCCGTGAAATTGAAGGTCACAAAACCTTCGCTGTGCCTGTTGAGAAAGCTTACAACATTCACCGCGAATCTCAAATTGGTCTTTCTGGTATTGAGAAATCTCGCTTTGCCATGTCAACTGAGGCAGGCAAGATGGAAGTAGTCGGCACGATTGATGCACCAGACTTAGAAAAATTCGGCAATATTCCTGCTGCATTTAAAGAAGCTGTTCAGGCATTGATTGGTGATGGTTTAATTATGTTTAAATTGCACCGCTCACCCAATGGAAGATTGCAGAACTCTCTTGTTGTAGCACGAAGAAACCCTAAAGCCTTATGGATTACGGGCTATGAAGATCGCATTATTTATGATGGTCGTAAAGAACAAGGGCAACGCTATAATCAACTTTCTGCTTTTCTAAAGCCTTTCATTGAAGGTAACGAGAATGCGCTTGAAGAAGCATTCGGAGCTTAATCAATTATTTCTGATTCAATAAAGATTGCATAACGGATGGTAGCAGATGGGGTAAATCCTCTGCTATCAATCCTCGACCAAACTGATTGGCAGCCTCTCCATGCATCCATACCGCAGCGCAAGAAGCTTCAAATGCTGGCATAGATTGCGCTAAAAGCCCTGCAATCATTCCAGCCAACACATCTCCACTTCCTGCAGTTGCTAAATAGGGCGGTGCATTTTTATTTATCACACATTGTTTTCCATCAGGTGAAGCAATCACTGTATGTCTTCCCTTTAGCACAATAACAGCACCTGTTTGCTCAGCTGCATACAGTGCAGCACTCACGCGCTCCTCTTCATAGGGCGCATTGCCAAAGAGCTTTGCAAACTCACCTTCATGCGGTGTTAGCACGGCATACCCATGTAGTGCATGAGAAAGTTTCTGTACATTACCTTCAAAGGAAGACAGCGCATCTGCATCAAGTACTGTAGGTTTTTTGGTCTCTAATGCAGCTAAGATACGTTTCTTAGTCTCTTCACTCACACCATTAGCGGGACCTAAAAGTAACGTTGTTACTTTATCATCTTTCACAAAAGCTGAATAGTCAGCGCAAGACTCTACTAGTTTCGTCATCACTGCCGTAAGTGTTGACGCATAGATAGGCAGCGCTTCTTTGTTAGTGAGAACACTCACAAGCCCTGCACCGATGCGCAGTGAGGCCATTGCAGCCAGTCGCGTTGCACCCGTAGAAGCAACATCGCCACCATTCACAGCAACATAACCACGTTTATATTTGTGCACATCAGGTTTCAATTTCGGGAAATTTCTAAGCCATAAAGACGGAGAGTTTGTTTGTATTTTTATCATGCTAACCCTCAATATATGTATCTTTAATGATTGTTAATCACCACAAATGCTAGTGCTTGCGGATAATCATCACTAAGTGAAAGTTGAACACTTACTTTATTACCAAACTTTTCATCCAGTAACTGTTTAGCTTTTCCAGAAAAAATAAACTCAGGAGCGCCAGTTTTATTATTAATTACACCGATATCATTCATTGCAATTGATTTTCCAAACCCCGTACCTACTGCTTTTGAAAAAGCTTCTTTCGCTGCAAAACGTTTTGCAAGATATGATGCATATTTTTGAGGATTTTGTATGTATTTTTGAGCATTCTCTTGCTCCTGTGGCATATAGACTCGCTTTAGGAATGCTTCATTGCTTTTCTCTATCAATTGCTCGATGCGTGGAATTTGCACAATATCACATCCTATGGCTTGCATCTTTCACACTCCCTGCCGCGCTTCATCCATCAGCCTGCGCATTTTTGTGATGGATGTTTCCAAGCCAACAAAAATAGCTTCTCCAACTAAAAAATGCCCGATATTAAGCTCTACCAGTTGAGGAATTGCAGCAATTGGCTTGACGGTATCATAAGTAAGACCATGCCCTGCATGGCATTCTAAACCCAAGCCATGCGCTAGCTCCACGGCATGAGTAATACGTGCTAGCTCATCTTTACGCTTTTTCCCTTCTAGTTCACAATAGGCACCGGTATGAAATTCCACAATATCTGCACCTATGTCATTAGCAGCAGCAATTTGCTTTTCGTTTGGGTCAATAAATAATGAAACACGAATGGAAGCGGCTTTTAATTGACTGACATAACTAGCGAGTGTTTTTTGTGCTGAAACAACATCTAAACCACCTTCAGTGGTTAATTCTTCACGCTTTTCTGGCACGATGCATGCTGCATGTGGCTTGGTTTCTAGCGCTATCTGTAACATCTCTTGCGTTGCTGCCATTTCGAGATTTAACGGCAAGGCAATGTTTGATATTAACGCCTGAATGTCACCATCTGATATATGACGGCGATCTTCTCGCAAATGTGCAGTGATACCATCTGCACCTGATTTCTCTGCAATTTCTGCTGCTCTAAGTGGCGATGGATGCATTCCACCTCTGGCATTACGAATGGTTGCCACATGATCAATATTCACGCCAAGTCTGAGTGCTGAATTCATTCACATTCTCCCTAATTACGTTGGCGCTCAACCGAGTGGATATTTTGTAAAGATCTAAGTGACGCAATGATATTGGTAAGATGACTTGCTCCTAACACATCCACATCCACTGATACTTCAAAATAATCTGGCGTACGATTAATAATTTTTAGGTTATTAATGTTTCCTTGATTACTCGCTATTGTATTGGTGAGTGCTGCAAGACTTCCCGCCTCGTGCGCAAGCATTACTTTTAAACGCCCTATATGATGCTGGCTATCACTGCCTTTTTCCCACGATACATCCACCAATCGCTCAGGCGTACCC
This sequence comes from uncultured Rickettsiales bacterium, assembly GCA_964352935.1. Classification (GTDB taxonomy): domain Bacteria; phylum Pseudomonadota; class Alphaproteobacteria; order Rickettsiales; family CAYGPX01; genus CAYGPX01. Next base: position 11,158 of record CAYGTX010000009.1, read on the forward strand.
GCATAGTTTTCCAGCACATCACAATCACTTGTATGTACGGTCATCCCCTTACCCGTAGTCACAACCCCTACAATACTATCCCCTGGGATGGGGTGGCAACATTCAGCCAACGAAAGCGCCATGCCAGGTTTTAGGCCTTTAATGGGCAGTGCTTCAGTTTTACGATTTTTGTCTTTATCTTTCTTAAAACGCAAAAATGAACCAAAAGCGATGCGTTTATTTTCTTTAGGCTTACGATCTGGGAAAATAGCACGCAAGACATCTTCAGTGGTGATCACCCCCTTGCCCACAGCTGTGTATAGCTCGTCCACTGTCTTTCTACCAATATTGGGCAGAACAGGCTCTAGCACTTCAGGCGATGGCTTAAGATCGTTTTCTTCAAGCGCTTTTTTCACCATAGAGCGTCCAAGCTTACGATATTCCTGACGTTTAGCAGCCCTTACATAGCGACGTATTTCACTTAAAGCCTTACCTGTGATGGCAAACTCTTCCCATTCTGGTGATGGTGAATGCGCAGGCGAAGTGATTATTTGCACTTGATCGCCATTATAAAGTTGCGTTCTTAGCGGTACGATACTGCCATTTACTTTAGCACCCGCACAATGCATTCCCACTCCTGAATGTACCGCAAAGGCAAAATCAACCGTAGTTGCACCTTTTGGTAGCGCAATCAAATCTCCACGTGGAGTAAAGCAAAACACTTGGTCGTAATACATTTCCATCTTGGTGTTTTCCAAGAATTCTTCAGAATCTGAGGTGTGCTCTAATATATAGAGTAACTCTCTAATCCACTTATATTGCTTACCATCGGTGTTATAATCGCTCATTTGCTTATATGCCCAGTGCGCTGCCACACCCAACTCAGCAATTTGATGCATAGGCTGCGTTCTAATTTGCACTTCCACAAAACGCTGCTGTGGCCCCATGATGACGGTATGCAGTGATTGATAGCCGTTATTTTTTGGCGTGCTTATATAGTCTTTAAAGCTGCCCGGAATCATTTGATAATGGGTGTGAATCACTCCTAGCACTTTATAGCAATCGGCAATATCTTTGGTAAGAATTCTAAACGCCATAATGTCTGAAAGCTGTTCAAAACTAATATTTTTACGTTCCATTTTACGCCAAATAGAGCATGGGCTTTTTTCACGCCCAACGACTTCTGCTGGAATGCCTTCTTCGTTTATTTTCTCTTGAATTTCTTTGATGATATTTTCAACCAGCATATAACCATTGGTACGCAAATATTCCAAGCGACTCATTATTGAATCACGCGCCTCTGGGTATAAGGTAGCAAATGCAAGATCTTGCAACTCATTCTTCATTTTCTGCATACCAATGCGCTCGGCAAGTGGTGCATAAATTTCCATCGTTTCATGCGCAATACGCATACGTTTCTCAGGAGATTTTATGTAATGAAGAGTACGCATATTATGCAAACGATCTGAAAGCTTCACTAACAGCACGCGAATATCTTCTGACATCGCCACTAATAATTTGCGGAAATTTTCCGCTTGCCTTACATGCTCTGATTGCGACTCAATCTTGGTTAGTTTAGTAACACCATCCACAAGAGATGCCACCTCATCACCGTACTTTTCTCTTATTTCTTCGGATGTAACATGCGTATCTTCGACTGTATCATGAAGAAGTGCGGTGATTACACTGGTAACATCCATTTTCATTTCAGCCAAAATGAAAGCTACTTCAAGCGGATGATAGTAGTATGGATCACCAGAGGCTCGCTTCTGTTCACCATGCGAAATACGTGAGAAGTCACATGCATTCTCCAACATTGAAAGATCAGACTTAGTATCGTAAGCCCTCACCTTCTTGACGAGTAATTCTTTGGTAAATTCTTCTGCCATGTTCCACGCGTAAAATAATAAAAAAAGCCTCCCTTCTTTATACGTAAAGGGAGGCTTTTATACAATTAAAATTCTAAGATTCCAGCGTCAGATTAGTCTTCCGCTTGAACATCATCTCCGCCATAAAGCAATGCATCAGCATCTTGAGTTTTCACTTCGTTTTGAAGGTCTTCCATTTCTTCTGCAAACTGACCGCCCGCTGCTTGCGTGCTTTCATTCTCAAACTCTTTTTGAAGCTGCTGGTCAAAATCTGCATGTTCTTGATGGCTACGAATCAATGCGCTACGCAAATCTTCGGTAGAGATTGATTTATTAGCAATCTCACGAAGTGATACAACCGCATCTTTATCATTATCTCTTTCAATGGTGATAGGTGAACCTGAAGCAATTGATTTTGAACGCTGACTAGCCAATGCTACTAACTCAAAACGATTTTGTACTACTTCAGCGCAATCTTCTACTGTTACACGAGCCATATGATATCTCTATAATTTTCTAGGTTTTTTGCTTTAAAGATGAGCTTCTATCACAGAAAAACTGTTTTTTCAATGAATTTATCGCTTATTTAAGTTATGCATTAACGCTTGTGTGGCTGCCTTGGACCTTTTGCTTCCACTTGATCTGCTAAACGCAAATAGACATAATCACTCGTATCTGAGCCAATGATGTAGTAATATGCATTCTGCTCAGAATAACGAGACTCTTGCCCTCTCGTGCTAATTTTACTGCCTTGAGCGCGCCATGCAACACCATAAATAGGCCCGTAATTAACATTATCATTTATGCTAGAAAGGTTTGAAACACCATATGCTCTGCGCCCAACATTATTGCAAAGTTTTGTGTATTTCTTGTGACCAGCTTCACAAACATTTTCAAAAGGAAGTGGTGGTAAATATACAAATGCAAAGAAATAGATCATCCCACCAACCAATGGTAACAGCACAAACAATGCCAAAAATAGCTTTTTCACTTTATTCCTACCGTGTTTACATTGATTTTAAAAAGTAATTAAAAATTGAAATGCTAATTTAGTATCTAGGATTCGAAGCGTAAAGTCAATTAAGTACAGAAAGTTGCTTAATTATCAAACGCTTCTGCGCTCAGCTCGCCATTTTCTTTAAGTTGCAACTTTTCAACTTTCAACTTTGCTTGCTGAAGCTTTTTTTCACAATGTAACTTAAGTTCGCTGCCTCTACTGTAGCCTTCGATCGCTTCTTCCAATGGCATTTGCCCTGTTTCGAGAGAGGAAACAATTTGCTCTAATTCTGACAATGCTTCTTCAAAAGAGAGGTCTTTTATCTTTTTTGCTTCTGTCATTTCGCACATCCTTTTTGCTACAAACAATTTACTCTACGGGGAACACTGCAGCTGCAACATTACGCCCCTCTGCTAGTAGTACATTATAGGTTCGGCATGCCGCACCTGTATTCATGATATCCGTCGCTATTCCAGCAGCCTTTAGTTCATTTCTTAAATGCTGCGGCAAAAGTGATTGTACCTGCTCGCCTAAACCAAAAAGCACGACTTCTATTTTTTCTTTTCGAGCTAGTAGCATATCAAGCGCATTCTTAAAGTCTACATCCGCCTCACCACTCCATTTGATGACTTCATCAGCAAGAACAATAATGGGACAAGAAAAACTCTCACCATTGATGACAAAATTACCAGCACCGTAACGCTGTATAATTTTTTGTCCTTCTGGAACGAGTGGCGTAATATCCATAACTATCTATAAAGGAAGTGTTGTCGGACGTTTTGCCTTTAACCACGTCACCACTATCAAGCGCGTCACTAGCAATGCAGAGAACATAGACGCTAAGATACCAAGTGTTAGCGTTACTGCAAATCCTTTAATAGGACCTGATCCAAACTGATAAAGCAATATAGCGGCTATCAAGGTGGTTAGGTTAGAATCTAGAATGGTTGTGAATGCCTGCTTAAAACCTTGATCCACTGATGCAAATGCAGTTCTCCCCGCTCTTATTTCTTCTCTGATACGTTCAAAAATAAGGATGTTACTATCAACAGCCATACCAATAGTTAGCACGATACCCGCAATACCCGGTAAGGTAAGCGTTGCTTGAAGCAATGAAAGCGCAGCAAACATCAACACAATATTTAATATCAAGGCGACATTGGCAACTAAACCAAACATGCCATAGGTAATCACCATAAAAATCATCACACACACAAAGGCAATTGCTACTGCATTGGTTCCTGCTGCGATAGAGTCTGCACCTAAGCTGGGCCCTACGGTTCTTTCTTCAATAATGGTAAGTGGTGTTGGCAACGCACCTGCTCGTAAAAGAAGCGCTAAATCATTTGCTTCTTCAGTGGTGAAGCTACCCGAAATTTGACCTGATCCGCCCAAAATAGGCTCACGAATAACTGGCGCACTAATGACTTTTTCATCTAACACGATAGCAAACGGTTCGCCCACATGTTTTTTGGTTACATCACCAAATTTTTTAGCACCTAAGCTGTTAAAACGAAAACTTACAACAGGTTGACCTTGAGTAAAAGACGCGCGCGCATCTTCTAGCAAATCACCACTTAGCATCACTTGACGTTTTATGGTGTAATACTGAGGATTCGGCGTGTTTGTATCTTCTGGCAGCTTAACAGAACCCACAGGCGCACCAAATGCTTCTACTGAAAGATAAGGCACTGTAGTATCAACCATGTGGAAGGTAAGTTTTGCTGTCTGACCAAGCAGTGATTTTAGTTTCTCCGGATCATCTAAACCTGGGACTTGCAATAGAATACGTGTATCACCTTGACGTTGAATATCAGGCTCTCTTGTACCTGTTTCATCTACACGACGACGCACAATTTCAATGGATTGCTCAATCACATTATTACGCATTCTGTCGAGTGCCGCATCACCATAACCCACGGTAATTTTACCATTCTCAGCGTCAACAGTGATATCATCCGAAATATCGCGAATGAGCGATGCCACATCATCTTCAATCGAGGCATCACGAAGCTGGATGCGAACTTGGCCATTGGCAATAGTAATACCACCAGTATAACCTATGCGCTTGTCGTTTATTTTCTCACCACGGAAACTATCGCGGATCTGCTGCCTGATATCATTTAACTGTTCTTTATGATAGGCATCAAAGTCGAGCTCTAGCAATAGATACGAGCCACCCCTTAAATCCAAGCCAAGATTAACGGTTTGACCATACATGGCTTCACCATTCTCTTTTGGCAAAAGATTTGGCGCTGAGTACAGAATTCCCCAAGCGCAAACCAGTAAAATAAGGACGATTTTCCAAGGCGAGAAGTGAAGCATTATTACGCTTTCTTATTAGAAGTTTTCTTTTTAGCTGCTGGCTTTTTCTTTTCTTCTACAGCACCTTGTTTAAGTGCGGCTTTACCTGCATCTTTATCTAACACTTCGCTTAATGTTGCACGATTCACTTTAATCTGCACATTTTCAGCTACTTCAACAGTTACGATGGCTTTTTCTTCGTTAATATCGGTTATTTTACCGATGATTCCACCACCTGTCACCACAACATCGTTGCGCTTGACTGAGTTAATCATTTCTTGATGTGCTTTCATGCGCTTTTGTTGCGGACGAATCATCAAAAAATACATGACTGCAAAAATTAATACTAATGGTAGCAAGCTCATTAAGCCATTTGGTTCACCAGCAACTTGTGCTACATCTTGGGCTTGTGCATTCGATATGAATGAAAACATAGATTTTTCCTTCCTCATTTACTTTTATGTGCAGGCACTATAAAGCGAGGAAGCCGTCACGTAAATAGCTTTTCTTACAGCATGTATGAAATCTTGAAAAAAGAAGCCTATCGGCTTGAAAAGCTGCGCGATAAATAATTGGTTGGATTCACCGCCGTACGCCCTTTACGGATACTGAAATGCAATTGTGGCTTATCCACATGACCCGTACTGCCAACCGTCGCTATTTTTTGCCCCTTTACAACCGCATCACCCTTACCAACCAGCAAATCTTTTGCATGGGCATAGGCACTCAAATAACCACCATTATGCTTAATTAACAGTAGGTTTCCATAACCTTTTAATTCGTTTCCCGCATAAACGACCACACCTTCTTCAGCAGATTGAATCGGAGCGCCTTCGCTTGCTGATATATTAATACCATCATTTTGAAGGCCACCCTGTTTAGGTCCAAATGATGAAATGACATTTCCTTTCAGAGGCCATGCAAAGTGAGGCTGGCGCTTACTTGGTGTAAATGTTTTATTATTGCTACTTGCAACTCGCGTTGTGTTTGCGCTTCCATTAGGCCGCTGAACTGGCATAGGTGAACCACCCACCCTTGTATTAGATGCCGTTTGTGATGAAGGAGAACTCAATGGTTTTGCTTGTACATTACGGCTATAAGCTAATGAACTCTGTGTTTCATTTTCATCAATCGCGGTTTCAGTTGAAGCTATATTCGATTGCTTGCCTGGAATTTTAAGACGCTGACCTAACTTAATCACATATGGATGCTCAATATTATTTACTCTTACTAGCTGTGCTACGTCAATATCATAGCCGCGCGCGACATCATAGGCTGTATCACCTGCCCGCACGAGGTGGTAAGTCGGTTTTGGTAGTTTTAATTGCTGCCCTAGCATTAACTTATACGGAGGTTTTAAGTTATTTAGCTCGATTAAATCTCGAATGGGCACCTCATGATCGCGGGCAATTTCATAGAGCGTTTGCCCTTTTTGCACATTTATTTTGTAAGGACTGATCAGGTTGACATCACGCGCTGGTGAATAGTCATTTTTATATCTAGCAGGACTATGTTTTACTTCTAAATTTGCTGGCTGCTGGGTACAGCCAACCAATACAGCGACTGAAAGTGCCGCAAATAGTTGAGAAGTTTTTTTAAAAGATACGAAACGCTTCATAGAAACACGCAAATACATTTTGTCGTTATTTATTAAGAAATACCTCAAAAACATACGGATTGCAAGCC
>CAYGTX010000010.1:0-17241 GCA_964352935.1 uncultured Rickettsiales bacterium
TCATCGTAAGATATAGCTTAATATTTTCTGGCAGCATAGCCCCTGAATATTCCAACACTTCAGCCAAATGCCGCGCATGAAATAAGCCGTTACGAATCGCCGCTAAATCTCTTGGACCACCTCGCCCAATGCATATGCGTGAAAGCGCACGCTCCATATCAGGCATTTCTTTTAAAATAGCGCACACTTCTTCACGCACTTGCGTATTTTCAATACACCACGACACCACATCTAAACGTTTATGGATAGATTCAGGATTTGTCAGCGGCGCAGCAAGCGATGATGCCAGCAATCTTGCCCCTGGGCCTGTGATGGTTTTATCAATAACGGAGAGTAAACTGCCTTTCTTCTCACCGCTTAAGGTATATGCCAGCTCTAAATTGCGACGTGTTGCAGCATCAATCAGCATAAAATCACCCGATACCACCTGCTTTGGTGGTTGCAGGCGTGGTAAATTACCTTTTTGTGTCAGCTCCACATATTCTAGCAATGCACCGCAGGCAGAAAGCTCTGCCTTATCATAATTGCCAAAACTATCAAGTGATGCCACTTCATAAAAATCTTTCAAGCGTTTTTCACCACGCTTTGCATCAAAAAAACTATGCACATGCGGTGTGGTGATACGGCGATAATCGCGCAGCATTTGCTGCCATTCATCCACTGCTGCCAATTTTTCTGAAATCAATAATTCACGAACATTCAACCGTGCCAGTTCTGCACTTAGCAATGCTCTGCTTGCAGGGCAGGTAAAAAACTCGCCTGTTGAAACATCCATCCATGCCAGTGCAGTTTGCCCTGCACTTTCAGCCACACATACCAGAAAGTTTGATTCTCTGGCATCAAGCAAACTATCTTCGGTAATCGTGCCAGGGGTGACGATGCGCACCACTTCACGCTTCACCACTGCCTTATAGCCACGCTTCTTGGCCTCCTCCGGTGATTCCATCTGCTCGCAAATGGCCACCTTATAACCCGATCGAATCAGTTTCTGCAAATATGGCTCGTAAGAATGAAACGGCACACCGCACATCGGGATGTCTTCATCATTATGTTTGCCACGCTTGGTGAGGGCGATGTCTAACACCGCGGCTGCGGTGACAGCATCATCAAAAAATAATTCATAAAAATCACCCATACGATAGAATAAAATCATATCAGCATGCGATGCTTTTATCGTAAGATATTGCGCCATCATAGGCGTGCTTTTACTATTTGCAGTCGGAATAATGGCGGTGGCTGTGGTCATATTTCAAAGATATATTAATCATACAATCATGTTGGATTTATAGCCCACCATAGCAGCACAACACTCTCTCTGCAACGGACTTAGATCGGGTTTTTCGCAAGCGCAGCATAACCTCTCTTTGACACATTGATTTTCAGATAGTATAAGTGCTGCACCAAATAACAAATAACAGAGTGAGCCATGAGCAAAGCACCAACAAAAGTGACGATCACTAACGAAGAAGCCCTACGTTTCCACATGCGTGATGGAAAGCCGGGTAAAGTTTCAATGACACCTACCAAACCATTGATGACCCAACGTGATCTTTCCCTTGCCTATTCTCCTGGTGTGGCTGTTCCATGTGAAGAAATTGCAAAAGACCCTTCAAAAGCATACGATTATACCGCAAAAGGTAACTATGTAGCGGTCATTTCAAACGGTACGGCGGTACTTGGTCTTGGTAACTTAGGCGCACTTGCTTCTAAACCAGTGATGGAAGGTAAATCAGTTTTATTCAAACGCTTTGCTGATATTGACTCTGTCGATATTGAAGTAGATACCACAGATGCAGACGAGTTCATCAATGCTGTTAAATATCTTGGTCCAAGCTGGGGCGGTATTAACTTAGAAGATATTGGCTCACCTGAGTGTTTCATCATTGAAGATAAACTTAAAGAACTAATGGATATTCCCGTATTCCATGATGACCAACACGGTACTGCGATTATTTGCGCAGCTGGTATCATGAATGCAGCTGAAATTACTGGTCGTAAAATTAAAGACTTAAAAGTCGTATTAAACGGTGCGGGTGCAGCTGGTATTTCATGCGTGAAGCTTTTAAAGCTTATGGGTGTTCCACATGAGAATGTAATTTGTTGTGATAGAAGCGGCGTAATCTACGAAGGTCGTACCGAAGGCATGAACCAGTGGAAATCACCACTTGCAGTGCCCACCAAAGCGCGCACATTAAAAGAAGCGCTAAAAGGCGCGGATGTATTCCTTGGTCTTTCAGTAGCAGGTGCTGTAAGCAAAGACATGGTCAAAGACATGGCTAAACAGCCAATCATCTTTGCTATGGCTAACCCTGTGCCAGAAATTTTACCTGAAGATGCGCGCGAAGCATGCCCAGATGCTATTATTGCCACGGGTCGTTCTGATTATCCAAATCAAGTGAATAATGTGATGGGTTTCCCATACATCTTCCGTGGTGCATTGGATGTTCGCGCAACCACCATTAACGAAGAAATGAAACTTGCCGCAGCACAAGCACTTGCAGCGCTTGCTAAAGAAGCAGTGCCTGACGAAGTACTTTCTGCTTATGGTGGTGGTAAATTAGAATTTGGCCCTGAATATATCATTCCTGTACCGTTTGATCCGCGCTTGATTGTAGCTGTTCCTGCTGCTGTTGCACAAGCTGCAATGGATAGTGGCGTAGCACAAAAGCCAATCCAAGATATGAATCAGTATAAGCGCGTACTTGCTGCTCGCTTAAACCCTACTGCAAACACCATGAACTTGTTGTTTGATAAAGTGCGCAACAATCCTAAAACCATCATCTTCTCTGAAGGTGAAGAGGAAAAAATCATTCGTGCAGCAGCACACTGGCGTGACCAAGGCTATGGTTTACCAAAGCTTGTAGGACGTGAAGATAAAGTGCTGAAGCAAATGAAAGAGCTTGGTGTTGACCCTAAAGGCATCGAAATTTGCAATGCTGCCAATAGCAAAAATGTCGATGATTACATTAAGTATCTTTACAACAAACTTCAGCGCAAAGGTTACTTAAAACGTGATTGTGTTCGCCTCGTTAAAACCGATCGTAATGTATTTGCATCTTGCATGCTTGAAAATGGCGATGGTGATGCCATGATTACAGGTCTTACACGCAGCTATTACGACAGCTTAAAAGATGTATTCCACGTAGTGGGGAGTAAAGAAGGTGAGCTTGCATTTGGTCTTTCCATCATGCTTGCAAAAGGCAAAACTGTCTTTATTGCAGATACCACTGTGAACGAGCTTCCTACCTCTGAGCAATTGGCTGATATTGCCGAAGCAGCAGCAAGAGAAGCACGTAATTTAGGGCATGAACCTCGCGTGGCGATGTTGTCTTACTCTACCTTTGGCAGCGTGCGTCGTAAACGCTCTGAAGATATGAAAGAAGTGGTCGACATTCTAGATGCACGCAAGGTTGATTTTGAATATGACGGTGAAATGTCACCAGACATCGCACTCAATGATGAGCTTCTAAAGCTTTACCCATTCAGCCGCCTTTCTGGCCCTGCGAATATTTTGATTATGCCTGCGCTTCACTCAGCTAACATTGCCTATAAAATGCTGCAAGAGCTTGGTGGCGTCACCTCTATTGGGCCTATGCTAGTTGGGCTTGAAAAGCCAGTGCAAGTGGTACGCTCTACCGCTTCTGTCTCTGAAATCTTGAATCTTGCAGCACTGGGTGCGATGCAAGCAAGTGCAGAGGGTAAAGGTACAGCTAAAGTGCTAAAAAAGAAAAGCGCATAAGCTTTTCCAATCACTAAAAACCAAAAAGCCTGCCCATGTAATATGTGGCAGGCTTTTTATTTAAAGTCTGGTTTTGACTTAAACTGGTATGGGTGATGAATTGATTCCTGCATAAAACCACGTAATCATGGCTTGCCTGTGCGAAACAGTTGGCTTTGCATGTTGTTTTAGTTCGACTGCATGTGCATATTTTTCTTTGAGTGCCGTTTTAAATGAAATAAAGCCAGATGTTTGATAGACGCTATAGAGCTCACCCACCACTTCGGGCGTATGATAACTGATGGCAGATACTAATTCATCCATTGTGGCAGCTTCCACTTTAACATCGAGCATTTTGGCGAGTTCCAATCTCACCACCTCAATAAAGTCTTCTATATCGATGGCTAATTGGGCTGCGTCTTGGTCTGCTGATGGTTGTTTGGCTGTTTGTTGCATTTTATAACACCTCATTTCATTATTTTTCAATCATTTAGTATCTTTAAGTCTAACACCTCATTGTTACAAGATTATTGCAATCTGATATTTTAGATTCAGCCACACATTATACTTGACAGCTTCGCCATCTTCTCTTATGCTCCCGCCTCCTTATAAGTTAGGGATATAGAATTTTTAGACGTTTTTTAGAATAGAGAATAAGAGATTATGGCAAATCATAAGTCTACCGTTAAGTCGATCCGTCAAAACGAAAAGCGTACTGAGCGCAATATCGTTCGTAAAAGCCGCGTTAGAGGTTTCATCAAGAAAGTTGAACTTGCTATTGAATCTGGCGATCAAACCGCTGCGAAAGAAGCACTTCGCAATGCACAGCCTGAAATGGCGCGTGCTGCTGGTAAAGGTGTATTCGACAAAAATACAATTTCACGTAAAATTAGCCGTCTTGCTAAACGTATCAAAGCTTTAGCTGCTTAATTAGCACTAACTACTGAATATATAACGAAAAAGCCCTTTTTGCTTATCATGCGGAGGGCTTTTTTGTTGGGCAAATCATAAAAAATTGTTTTCTCATGCGATTGAATAAGGTAAGTTGCCTATGCAATGAAAAACATGAAATACTGATGCAGTTATATTGGCGCCATAAAACGCACATCATCTTTATCTTTTATGTTTTTCTAAGTCTGTATGCAGGTTAAAAACCATGTATATAGAGAATAAATGAACTAGGAAAACCAATGGTCGTTGTAGCACAAAGAGCTGAAATTAAATTAATGGAACTCGCCACCAGCCTGAAAGAATATTCAGGCGGTTATTATGCTATTCATTACCACCTTGAAGACCTGCAAGAGCAATATCGCAGTGATTATCAAATCAAAATTGCGATTAACATTCTGAAAGACCTATTTAAAGGTCTCGAATTTTCCGTTTTCTTATGCCGCGATAGCGATCTTTTCCTCATTTATCGAGGTGCTGACCGCTCTCTGGTTGAAAAGTCCATCTTCCAAGTACGCTATTTATTTATGGATGACCCGCTTGCTTATAGTGCTGATGGGTTTGAAAACGAAGATTTCTGCACTGTCTATGACTTAGAATTCCAATGGCGTGATTTCTACTTAGCGTGTAAGAATAAAGTACGTGAAGAAACTGCCGATGCCAGAATCGTTTCAGGTGGTAATCAAAACAACGCAAAAGCTGCAGCAGATAAACCAGAGCTAAAAAGCAAACAACAGCTTCTCGCTCCACCACTTCTTAACGATATTGCAAACTCGCTTAAAAAAATGGATGTCAGCAATGCACTGCGCACTCAAACCATCTGCGCTGCCATCAAAGGCAAGCAGGTAAAGCCACTCTATCAAGAAATGTATGTCAATATTGCACATCTTAAAAAGCTGCTACACTTAGATGTAGATATTATGAGCAGCAAGCCATTGTTTAAATATTTAACAGAACTGCTAGACAAACGCGTGCTTTTCCTGATGCGCGATCAATTCAGCACCTATTTTCATGTGCCTATTAGTTTAAACATGAATGTAAAAACCCTACTTTCTGAAGAATTTGCTGCATTTGATGCGATGATTAAGCCTAAATATAAATCATCCATCGTCATTGAAATCCATATTTCAGATGTGTTTGAAGATATTTCCACCTTCATGATTGCGAGAAAGGCTATTCAGCGCCTTGGCTACCGCATCTGTCTTGATGGGCTTGATAGCCTAAGCATGCTCCAGATTGATCGTGAAACACTAGGTTGTGACCTTCTAAAGCTTAAATGGAACCCAGACATGGCAAGCGAACACCACGCAGAAGAAAATGCTAAGCTTGCAAAAGCCATTATCAAAGCAAAAGCTAGCCGCGTGATTCTCTGCTGGTGTGACGATCAAAAAGCTGTGAATTTTGGGCACTCGGTTGGCATTTCACTCTTCCAAGGTCGCCATTTTGACAAGATTCTCTTCCCAGAAAGTGATGTGGTGAACTAATAATAAGTGCACTTAATACTCTTGAGATAATAATACTGGCTTAAGAACGTTTACTCGCTCTCGCTTTCTTAAGCGCCCAAGATTGGCTTGGGTTAATTCTAGCTCTAACTTTATAATATTCTTTCTCTTATTATGTTTCTGGCTAACAATATGCGTATGGGCATGCAGCCACGCATAATTTTCACCATCTTCTTGAGCAATCTCAACTGTAGCACATTCTTCTCTACTTGCTAAAATACCATCTAATTTTGAAAGCAATTCAGAACAGCCTTTACCAGTAAGTGCCGAAAGCGCAACACGAGACTCTGGCTCTACATAGGCCTGCAATGCCTCGCCTTCTGGTAATAAATCAATTTTATTGAGCACCTCGATGATGGATTTTTGTTCTTCTTCACCCACACCTAGCGACGCAAGCACATGCTCTACATCTTCTTTTTGTTCTTTGGTTTCCTCGTGTGAAATATCACGCACATGTAATAGAATATCCGCTTCCAGCACTTCTTCTAAGGTGGCACGGAATGCCGCCACTAGCTCAGTCGGTAAATTTGAAATAAACCCTACTGTATCGGATAAAATCACCTGCCTGCCAGAGGGAAGCTTCATCTGGCGCATGGTTGGGTCTAATGTTGCAAATAGCTGATCTTTTGCCAGCACATTTGCATCGGTCAAATGGTTAAATAACGTTGATTTTCCTGCATTCGTATAACCCACCAGTGAAATAATAGGATAAGGTATCGCTTTGCGTGACTTGCGATGAAGATCACGCGTTTTCGTCACTGTTTCAAGCTGGCGCTTAATCAACACAATGCGCTCAGAGAGTCCACGTCTATCCGACTCAATCTGCTTTTCCCCTGGTCCACCCATAAAGCCACCACCACCGCGCTGACGTTCCAAGTGCGTCCATGAACGCACCAAGCGTGACTTCTGATATTCCATCGCTGCTAACTCTACTTGCAGCGCACCTTCACGCGTGCGAGCTCGCTCACCAAAAATCTCAAGGATAAGTGCCGTACGGTCAATCACTTTACAACTTAATTTTTCTTCTAAATTACGCTGTTGAATAGGCGAAAGGCTTTCATCCACAATGAGCAAGGTGACATCGTTAGCAGCAATATATTCCGCATAATGCTCTGCCTTACCGCCACCAATAAACGTAGCAGGAATAATGCGCTGAATCGGCACCACTTCTGAAATCACTACATCTAAATTAATCGCAAGCGCTAGCCCCACCGCTTCTGCTAAGCGATTTTCAGGTGAGCGAGCAGAGCTAAGATCCGCTTGATGCTTTACATAAGGATGAATAACGATAGCTTTTTGATTGGCAACTTTAGTTTCTGACACAGTTAAAATTGCTCCAGCGCATTGATAAATTCTTGATGATTTTTAAATGTAACTTTTGGCGGACAATGCACAAACGCGCCATCATCTTTATCGCGCTCACCAAAAAACACAGGCAAGCAGCCAGTATTATGGGCACATTCCATGTCTGTTACACTATCACCCACAAACCAGACATCTTCATCAGGCTTGATACCAGAACCCGAAAGTGCAAGCAACACAGGCGCTGCTGCTGGCTTATCTTCCGCCGCATCGGTTGCACCCACTACAGATCGAAAGAAACGCTTCCAATTAATATAATCTACTTCTTTATGCAGATTTCCACTGCTTTTATTACTCACTACCGCCACGTATATATCACTCATTGCATGTAGCTTATCAAGCATCACTTCAACATTTGCCATTGGTGCTAAGCTATCTAAATGAATATTACGATAGTTTTCTTGATAAAGCTCACCCGCTTTTTGCCATTTATCACCAAAGATATCTGGAAACGCATCACGCATAGAGCGATGCACTTTCACTTTGGTTTCTTCCAACGTCCATGGTGTATGCCCCATCGCTTCAAACGTAACTTTCAGCGCTTGGTGAATGGTTGGCCAGCTATCTACCAATGTATTGTCCCAATCAAATAAAATAGCCTTTGGCTTGGTTAACCTACCTTGCATGATAACTCCTTCTGCGCATCAATAAAATTCTTATAAGCACTTATCAGCTTACTCGTGACCTCACCTACCTCACCCTGATATATTGGCTTCCCATCCACAAAAGTAATGGGTAAAATATGTTTGGTGGTGGAGGTGATAAATAATTCTTTTGCATTTCTTAGCATATCTTCATGATAGCGCTCTTCTCTGACCTTTACGCCCTGCTCTTTTGCTACAGCAATCACACCCATACGTGTAATGCCATTTAAAATATGACGATCTGCTGGGTGAGTGAGCAATTCACCTGCGTCATTCACTAAAAATAGATTAGATGAGCTTCCCTCTGTCACCGTACCATCTTTTTCAATCAAAATCGCTTCTGCAACATTAGCTTCCGCCGCTTGCTGCTTGGCTAGCACATTAGGAAGTAACGATGTTGATTTAATATCTCGCCTTAACCAACGAATATCTTCTGTTGTGATGGCCGATGCGCCTTTCTCGTAATAGCTTTTATTTAAAAATTTTGCAGGCGAAACAGATATAAACAAGCTCGGTGTAATATTTACAGGAAATGGATGATCACGTTTGGCTTCACCACGAGAAACCTGCAGATAAAGCGCCACATCTTTTGTAAGCAAATGATTAAGGCGCAACAAACGTCGAATAATAAGCTTGATTGCATTCCATGCCATTGGTGCATCCATTTGCAATCCACCCAGCGAGCGCTCTAGACGCTTTTCGTGCGCCTTTTCATCTATCATGCAGCCTTGCTTGATAAGTATCACTTCATAGACGCCATCACCAAAGGATGCTGCACGATCTTCTGCACCAATCATTGCATTCTGACGCGTTACATATTGCCCGTTAATATATACAATCGACATTTAGAAGAAATCCACCTTCACTGAAAATGTTTTCTCAACCGTTTTCACCATATTTGCACTGGTGATAAGTAAAATATGATCGCCTACTTTGATGGTGGTATCTGCATCAGGTGCAATCACCTCATCATTACGAATAATCAAGCCAAGGGTAATACCATAAGGCAAATGCAATTCTTCCACCGTACTTCCAACCACAGGGGAGGATTCTACCGCTTCTACTTCGAGCACTTCTGCACTACCGCTACATAACGAGTGCACAGAAAGAATACGCCCACGTCTGATATGCTGCAAAATACTAGATACCGTCGTTTCACGCGGGTTTACAATCGTATCAACCCCAAGCGAGGAAACAAGCGGCGCATAGGAGTTAGTTTTATTCACCAAAGTGATGGTACGTTTTGCACCAAAGCGCTTAGCCAGCAGTGACGAAAGAATGTTAACCTCATCATCATTAGATACGGCAATCACGGTTTCAGCCGCGCTCACATTGGCTTCTTCCAATATTTCTTGCTCTAATGCATCACCATTAATGACAGTGGTATGTTGCAATCTTTCTGCCACATATTCAGCACGTGCAGTGTCTACTTCTAATAATTTGATGCGAATATCTCTATCTTCTGCTTCCAATTCTTTAGCGAGGAATAAACCAATATTTCCTCCACCAATAATCACCACGCGTTGTGCTTCTCTATCCTCATAGCCAAATAACGCCATCACTGCTGGCACATCTTTACTATCGCACGCAAAATAGAGTTGGTCACCTTCTAGTAGCTCTAATGTTTCATCGGCAATTAAGAAATCTTTGCCACGTAAAAGCCCTACTATCACGGCTTTCAAATCACCAATTTTTTCTTGAATACGGGTAAGTGAAAGGCTAATCATCGGGTTTTCAAGCGTACAACGCACCCCAATCACCTTCACTTTTCCACCTGCAAATGGGATAGTATCCACTGCACCCGGCACATGTAAGCGATTCACTACCGCACGCGCCACTTCAATTTCTGGTGAAATAATGACATCAATGGGCATATGGTCATGGCGATAAAGCTGCTGCCATTGCGACTGCAAATAGTTTTGATGGCGAATACGCGCAATTTTAGTAGGCACGTTAAACAACGAATGGGCTATTTGGCAAGCCACCATATTCACTTCATCAGAATAGGTCACTGCGATAATCATATCGGCATCTTCAGCACCTACTTCTTCAAGCACGGTGGGGTGTGATGCAAAGCCAATATGTGCTTTTACGTCTAACGTATCACCAATTTTCTGAATTCTATCGGGGTCTTGATCAATAACGGTTACATCATTGCCTTCATTTGCTAATTGCTTAGCAATGGAGGTTCCTACTTGTCCTGCTCCACAAACGATGACTCTCATTCGTTTACACTATCTCCATTAATGTTCAGCGATTTCAACTTGCGATGAAGTGCTGAACGTTCCATTCCTACAAAATTTGCAGTGCGCGAGATGTTGCCACTAAAACGCTCTATTTGAGCCACAAGATACTCTCTTTCAAAGAGTTCACGCGCACTTCTAAGCGGCATTGCCATCACATTTGGGTTCGCATTAGGCTGCGAAAGCGACAGATTATCCGAAAGCAACTCTGGTGGCAATATATTCGATGGAATAGGTGCATCACCCTCTGGTGCCATAATCAACAGCCACTCAATCACATTACGTAATTGTCTTACATTTCCTGGCCAGCTGTAGGCTTCCATCGTCACCAATGTTTCTGGTGCAAGTTCGCGCATGCGCGTACCAATTAATTGCGATGAACGCTTCAAGAAATATTCCGTCAACGAAGGAATATCTTCACGCCTTTCTTTAAGCGATGGTGCAACAAGCGGTACAACATTCAGGCGGTAAAAAAGATCTTCTCTAAATTTGCCAAGCTCCACTTGCTTTGCGATGTCTTTATTGGTGGTAGCAATCACTCGTACATCTACTTTGATGGTACGATTGCCTCCAATACGCTCAAATGTGCTTTCCTGCAAGAATTTGAGCAATTTACTCTGCATCGACAGACTTAAATCCGTTACCTCATCAATCAGCAATGTGCCGTGATGGGCACGTTCAAACACGCCTAATTTACGCTCACCATCAGCGAATATGCTTGCATCTTCAATACCTAAAAGCTCGGTTTCTGCTTGCGATGAATTCGCCAAATTTGCCGAGTTCAGCACCACAAAAGGACCATTAGCACGTTGTGATTTTTTATGAATCGTTCGCGCAATCACTTCCTTTCCACTACCAGCAGGACCCGCAATCAACACACGGCTTTGTGTGGGTGCAACGCGCTCTATGGCGGTACGCAACTGAACCATCGCCGATGACACACCAATCAGCTGGCTTTCTGGCATGCCTCGTAGTTTTAATTCGCTATTTTCTTTTTTGAGCTGCGCCGCTTCAATACCGCGTTTAATCACATGCAGTAATTTATCTTCTTTAAATGGCTTCTCAATATATTCATACGCGCCTAGCTTAATAGCATTAATCGCGGTTTCAATATTGCCATGACCACTAATCATGATAACGGGTACTTCTGGGTGTTTTTTACGAAAAACTTCTAGAATCCCAATACCATCCAACTGACTGCCTTGCAACCAAATATCCAACACTAAAGCGCTTGGCAGCCTTTCTTCGATGGCGGTAAGCGCCTCTTGGCTATCTTTTGCCATACGCGTGGTATAGCCTTCATCTTCTAGCACATCAGAGATAAGCTCTCTAATATCCTGCTCATCGTCAATAATCAAAATATCTGAAGACATAGTGCTCCTAATTTTTCTACACTTACTTTTAAGCAAGCTAATCAATGAATCATTTTTCTAAGCGTGAAAGCCATTTATTTATAAAAAGCTGCAACCTAGTGTTACTTTATTACCACAGTCCTTCACTCAGGTGAAGGCTATTTTTGCATTTTTGGAAGGATAATTGTAACAATAGCTCCTAATTTGTCCATTTGATTGGCAAATTCGATAACACCACCATGGTCTTCTACGATTTTTCTCACAATCGTAAGCCCCAAACCCGTACCCTTGCTTTTAGTCGTCACATAAGGCTCTGTCAGATGGTCTATCAAATCATCACCAAAGCCCGTTCCCGAGTCTTCAACACGCAAACTATAGTGATCTGATTCATGCTCAAGTACCACATGAATTGACGCATCATCCTTCGCCACCAATTGCTTTTCAATAGCTTCAATGGTAGCTTCTTCAGCATTTTTGAGAAGATTCGTAAATATTTGGCTAATTTGGCTCGCATCACACTCAATCATACATGCATCTTCTGGAATCGTGACATTAAAAGGTATTCCCGTTTGCCCACATTCACGTGAAAAAATAGCATCTTTTAGTAAGCCAGCAATATCATTGGATGAGAACACAGGTGTTGGCATTCTGGCAAAGCTTGCAAACTCTTCCACCATTTTTCCGATATCACCCACGTGTCGCGTAATGGTATTAATGTATTTTTCATAGGTCTCTTTATCTGAAACTTCTTTGCTATATTTACGCCTTAAACGCTCGGATGCCAGCTGTATGGGCGTGAGTGGATTCTTTATTTCATGCGCAATGCGCCGCGCAACATCAGACCAAGCCGCAATGCGATGTGCCGACGCCAGCTCTTTGCGTTGGCGCTCAAGCTGCAAGGTCATGCGGTTAAACTCTCGCGTGAGCGTTGCAATTTCATCATCTGCATTTTTTTCATTCACGCGGGCGGTTAAGTCACCTTTTTTCACGCGGGCGGTAGCGTTTAATAGCTCTGTTAATGGCGCTGAAAGGTTACCCGCAAACACCATCCCACCCCAAATAGCGGCAAGTAACAACAACAGCGATACCACAATAAACACTAAGGTAAACTTCACCTGAATGGTAGAGAGGTTTGTTTGTAGCTCTTGATACTGGCTCACCGCCCCTTGCGTACGCTCGGTATGATTGACAATAGTGGCATCTACATAGCGCCCCACTAGCAAATAAGTATCAAAGAAATTTTCCAGCTTAATCAGCGCCACCACACGATCTTCCGTATCGGTTGTGAGGGTGATAAGTTCACCTTTGGTGGCACGACTAATCAGATCATCTGAAAGATCTTCTAGCACAAATTCAATCGAGAAACTTAGCGGAGAACGCCCTAAAATAGTCTTTCTATCCGCCTTATCTTGAAACACGATGGCTTCTGGTAATTTTCTAACACCCGCCAGAATCGTTACCATTTTATTCAAGCTTTGTGGGCTTTTGCGAATACGATAGGCTTCACGGTTTAAATCATTCGCCATCCCTAAAATATCGGCTTGAATAATCTTTTTATGCTCTGCCAAATAGCCTTCAGCTACGGCTGAAGATTCATAAATGGCGGTACTAACACGCTCATCAAACCATGTTTGAATACCGTAATTGAAAAAGATAGCCGAGAAAATCGCTACACAAATGGTGGGTACAATTGCCACCAGTGAGAACATCGTCACAATACGCGCTTGCAGGCGCGAGCCAGCCGCGCCTTTTTTACGTGCGATAAACAGCGTGACGGCACGTTTAGAAATCACCCCCATCAGGGCAAGCACCAACACAAGGTTGGTCATCAACAATCCCATAATGCTGCGAGGATCAGGACCAAAAGTAGAGTCTGATCGAGCAATGGTCACGTATGTTACCACCACCGAGATGAGACTCGCAACCGTAAGCACCGCAGCAAGATTGCGCGTTCTAAATATCTTGCTTCGTGCAAAGCGCCAAAAAGATGTTGTTTTAAACGAGAAGGTTTTCATAGCGTGGGATTATGCATCAATCCCGCTTGGATATCTAGATTTTTCTGATGAATGCATTAAGCAGCCAGCGCTGGGCGCTCCATACCTTTATCTAAGGCATCAGAATAGAACGCTTTGGTCAGCTCGCGCACTTCATTTGGATCGGAAAGTTTATTCACATCCTTACGGAACACCGTCGAGCCATGAATGCCACTACTATACCAGCCTAAATGTTTACGCGCTAAGCGCACACCACAGATCGTGCCGTAATGTTCTAGAATCGATTCGTAATGTTCCATCACTGTTTCAAACTGCTGCAAGAGCGAAGGCTCTGGCAATTTTTCACCCGTTTTAAGATAGTGCGATACTTGACTGATAAACCACGGGCGACCATAAGTTCCGCGTCCAATCATCACCCCATCAGCGCCTGATTCTGCCAATGCTCTGTCTACCGCGTCATAGCTGGTGATGTCACCATTCACAATCACAGGTATTTTCACCGCTTCTTTCACATTACGTACGAAAGACCAATCGGCACTGCCATTATAAAGTTGGCAACGCGTACGCCCATGCACCACTAGCATTTTTATGCCAATATCTTCAGCAATACGTGCAAGCTCTGGTGCGTTACGATTATTTGCATCCCAGCCGGTACGCATCTTTAGCGTGACAGGAATATCCACCGCATTCACCACCGCTTCTAAAATTTTGGTAGCACGCGGCACATCTTTCATCAATGCCGAGCCTGCATAACCATTAACGACCTTTTTAACAGGGCAGCCATAGTTGATATCGATAATTTTAGCGCCCATATCTTGGTTGAGCTTGGCGGCTTCTGCCATATAATGCGGGTCACAGCCTGCAAGCTGCACCGAGGTTAAATCTTCAATCGGCGAAAGTTCAGCTTTTTTAAGACTATCTTTAGTTTCCATAATCATGGCACGGCTTGCAATCATCTCAGATACCAGCAACCCTGCGCCAAACTTCTTCACTAAATGACGAAAAGGCTTATCGGTCACGCCCGACATAGGCGCTAAAATTACAGGGTTATCAATGGTAAAATCACCAATCTGAATGGTCATATGTTTTTTACTCTTTATGTGCGCCCACATCCTTTCCAGCCAATGGTTCGCTGGTGGGCATTCTCGCTCGCTTGGGTTTTCACCCGCCTCATTTTCCCTTGCAGTAACACCTATATTTACGCTATCACAGGCAGTTCTATACATTAAAAACCTAGTTTTAGCAAGAATTTCAGCATTTCAACCATGTTGCTGTCCATTTTTATGCTAGGAGTCTGAGGCGAGCTGTAGTAAAACCTATTTAAGCTGACAATATAAGCTAGAACAGCACAACATAAATAAAACAAAGCCAAACAGTTATTATGCAACAACCACGTATCATCGCTTTGATTATGGCCGCTGGCAGTGGTTCACGCATGAACCAAACAATACCCAAGCCTTATCTAAAACTTAATAGCGGCAAAACGGTATTGCGCCACACCTTAGAGCGTTTCACCTCGCATCCTGAAATTGATGCGGTGCGCGTGATATATGACCCAGAATATCATGAGCTTTATCAAAAAACCGCCGATGGTTTGCAGCTTCTGCCACCTGTTCAGGGTGGAAGCGAGCGCTATCAATCTGTGTATCTAGGGCTTACGAGCATTGCACAGCTTCAACCAGAATATGTGCTGATTCATGATGCAGCACGCCCGCTGGTGACAGAAGCGTTGATTTCACGCATCGTTGAAGCCGTGAAGCAAAACCAAGCTGTCGTACCTGCTTTGCCCGTGACCGACACTCTTAGAAAAGGCAGCAAACACGGTACCAAAATGGGTGCAACGGTTAAGCGCGATAAAACCTATTACATTCAAACACCACAGGCATTTAACTATCAAACCATTTTAAATGCCCACGCACAGTTTCAAAATGAAACCATCACCGACGATGCTGCGTTGATGGAAAAAGCAGGCATTGATGTCGCCATGATTAGCGGCTCGTGGTTGAATTTTAAAATCACCACCAGTGATGATATTGAGCGCACCAACCGTTTACTGACTGAATCCACCAAAAAAGAAACCCGCATTGGGCAAGGATTCGACGTGCATGCACTCATAGAACCTGAAAAAGATGAAGAACATGTGGTGTGGTTATGCAACGTCAAAATTCCACATGATAAACGCCTTAAAGGTCATTCAGACGCTGATGTTGCCACTCATGCACTGGTAGACGCCATTTTAGGTGCAATTGCAGAAGGTGATATTGGTGAACATTTTCCACCATCTGACCCGAAGTGGAAAGGTGCAAATTCAGCAGATTTCTTGCAGCATGCTATGTCTTTACTGCATGCTAAAGATGCACGGCTTATCAATATTGATGTCACCATCATCTGTGAAACACCAAAGCTATCAGACTACAAGCAAGCCATGCGCGAACGTTTAGCAGAACTGTGCGAACTGGATGTTTCACGTATTTCCGTTAAAGCAACAACGACAGAAAAACTTGGCTTTACAGGACGCGGCGAAGGCATCGCGGCACAGGCAATGGTGAGCGTTGAAATTTAGCTATTAATGTTGTTAATGATTAAAGAACTAACACACTAGAGCCCTGCGTTTTGCGCGATTCTAAATCAGCATGCGCTTTGGCTGCATCTTCTAATTTATATGTCTGACCGAGTACTGGGCGTATTCCACCTTTTAACATCGTCGCATAGACTTCTGCCGCTGAAAGTATCAGCTCTAACTGATTGCTTTTATAAAGATGCAAGCTAGGGCGTGTTAAAAATAAACTTTTTTGAGCAAGCTCCGCCATTTGAACAGGTGCAATTGCTCCAGAAGATTGACCATAACTCACCATCAGTCCCAATGGGCGTAATGCATCAAGTGATTTTCTGAATGTATCTTTACCAACCGAATCATACACGACAGGCACACCTTCACCGCCAGTGATTCGTTTCACTTCCTGTACAAAATCTTGCTGTGTATAAATAATGGGATAATCACAGCCAATTCTGCTAACAATATCTGCTTTTTGCTGCGAACTCACCGTACCAATCACTTTAGCGCCAATAAATTTTGCCCATTGACACATCACTTGCCCTACACCACCAGCAGCAGCATGTACCAAAATAAAATCACCTCTTTTAACGCGGAATGTTCTAAACAATAAATAATGCGCCGTAAGACCTTTTGCTAAAATTGCCACAGCGGTTTTATCATCCACATCATCGGGAATACCAGTAAGAATTTGCTCTCGTACCAAGCGTTTTTCAGCATAAGCGCCAGACATTGCGGTGGCATAAGCCACACGTTGACCCACTTCAAATTTTGTTACACCCTCGCCTACGGCTTCAATTACTCCCGCAGCTTCCATGCCCGGAATAAATGGTAAGCGTGGCGATTTATAGACACCACTTCGATAGTAAACATCCATATAGTTTACACCAAAGGCGTGTTCGCGAATGAGTACCTGCCCTCCTA
>CAYGTX010000011.1:0-6031 GCA_964352935.1 uncultured Rickettsiales bacterium
GTAATGGCCCTGTAAATGCGCTAGACCAAGCCATCAGAGGCGCACTGACTGACACTTATCCGCAACTCGCCAATATCAAGCTGGTCGATTATAAGGTACGTATCCTCACCCCAGATGCCGGCACAGGCGCTGTGACCCGCGTATTAATCGAATCTATGGATGAAACGGGTGACAGATGGGTGACCGTTGGTGTTTCTGCCAACGTGATTGATGCATCATTTAACGCACTACGTGACGGGCTAACTTATCGCTTAATGCGCGATCAACTTAACACCTAAACCAAGTCGTTTTCATGTCTTTGCCTGCTATCATTTTAGTAAAACCCCAAATGGGTGAGAATATTGGCGCTGCTGCGCGGGTGATGCTGAATTTTGGCTTCACTGATTTACGCATCGTTGCTCCACGTGATGGCTGGCCAAACCCAAAAGCTGAAGATATGTCTGCTGGTGCAGTGGAGGTAATTAAGAATGCCAAAATCTATGATAGCACCGCAGATGCATTAGAAGGCATCACCCATCTTTATGCCACTACCGCTCGCATGCGTGACATGGTGAAACCCACCTTCTCCCCACGCCAAACGAGCAAGGAAATCCTAACGCTTTCCAATCCAACCCAAGCCGCCATTATGTTTGGTGCAGAACGTTCAGGCCTAGAAAATAGTGATGTCACGCTTGCAAATGCTTTGGTAACCATACCAGTTGCACCTATTTATGCGTCACTTAATCTTGCTCAGGCAGTATGTGTGATATGCTATGAGATTGCTGCTGCAATAGCTGAAGATGGCACTCAAAGCCCTTCAATCAATGAAACCGAGCATCCACTTGCCAATCGTCGTGAAATTGATGACACCCTCACTCACCTTGAAGAAACGCTCGATAAAACCGCATTTTTCCGCGTGGCAGAAAAGAAACCGCGCATGTTGAAAAACATCCGCAATATGTTTACACGTCATCACTATACAGAGCAGGAAATTCGTACCTTTCGCGGCATGATAAAATCATTTGCTGAAAAGCTATAGCACCGACATACCCGCCTCACCGCGCCAGCAGCACTTAGACTTATTAAAACGGCGTTTTTACATTGACATATTGCTGATAATCGCTATATTCAGCGCCCAACTCAGCCTTGTAAATGGGTTACAAGGTGCTCTGTAGCATCCAAAAGATGTTCTGACAGAGTAGTCATTTTAAGTTAAACTGAGGCAAACTACTATGAGTAAACGTTCAAGTGCTAAGTATAAAATTAGCCGTCGCTTAGGCGTAAATCTTTGGGGTCGTGCAAATGATCCTTCAATCACCCGTAACTATCCTCCTGGACAGCACGGTCAAGCAAACACACAACGTAAGCCTTCGGATTACGGTAACCAGTTACGCGCTAAGCAACAGCTTAGAAGCTACTATGGTAACCTAACCGAGAAGCAATTCCGTAAAATTTACAAAAACGCTGTTCGTTGTAAAGGCGATTCTGGTGAAAACCTAATCGGTCTTTTAGAGCGTCGTTTAGATATGGTTGTATATCGCGCTAACTTTGTTCCTACCATTTTCTCTGCACGCCAGTTTGTGAACCACAAACACGTGAAAGTAAATGGCAAGATTGTTAACATCTCTAGTTACCAAGTACAAGATGGTGACGTGGTTGAGATTCGCGAAAATGCACGTCAAATTCCTATGGTTTTAGAAGCGATTCAAAAAGCTGAACGCTCTCTTCCAGATTATATTGAAGCAACTGGTGAGCACGCTATTAAATATAACCGCGCTCCTAGACTTGCTGATGTACCTTATCCGGTATTGATGGAACCAAACCTAGTCATCGAGTATTACTCTCGTTAAGGTTTAATACAAGACACAGTAAAAAAGCCCCTTCAAACGAAGGGGCTTTTTTTATAGTTCATTCAGCTATTGAGAGAATTAAACTGCTAATCAAGCAATCATCAGTCCCTGAAATTCACAAATTGTAATGGCAAGTCTAGGCTCAAACCTTTTATATGCTGCATTGCTTCTTGCAAATCATCACGTTTTTTACCATCAATTCTCACTTCTTCGCCACGGATAGAAGCCTGCACTTTCATTTTGGTCGCTTTAATTTCTTTGACGATTTTTTTCGCAATCTCTGATTCAACACCCTGCTTAATCGTCACTTTCTGACGAAGTGCATTGCCCGATGCTTGCTCAACTTTTCCAAAGTCTAATGCTTTTGGATCTAAATTACGGCGCACAATATGCGCTTTAATCATTTGCTGAATTTGATCTAGCTTATAATTATCATCCGCCAAGATGGTGATTTCATTTTCATCACGCTTTAGTTCGCATTTACTGCCTTTAAAATCATAACGCTGCTCAACTTCACGTTTTACAGAATTAATAGCATTATCCACCTCTTGCACATCCGCACGCGAAACAATATCAAAACTAGGCATTTAACTTCCCCTTAAACTCAAAATTTATGTTAATCAGTTACCACGAAATTTTGGCAGAATAAACATTTTATCTTCTATTGGCACGCCATACACACTGCTTTCAAAGAAAATAGAGGTACGGCTTCCCGTAGCATCTACCACTTCCATTCGCTGGAATTCGAGCGATGTGCTTCCAAAAGCTAACGTTAACATACCCTCACTTGGTGCATCTTTTTTAGCAATGGTAATCGCTATCTCACTCTCTGTTTTATTAAACGCTTCAATTAGAATATCATCATCGTCAAAGCGAATATGTTCACGCGTGAGGAAACTTGCAAGCGTATCATCCAATAATACATGGCTGACTTGGTCAAGCTCTACATCAAAATAAACCAGCATATTTCCTTTAGCAATAATTTGTAGCGGTGTTGGCTCTTTATATTCCCATCTCAACTTTCCTGGGCGTGAAAGATAGAATACCCCCGTACTTGTCTCGCCATTTGCTGCAATTTGCGTGAAGGTTGATACCATCGTATCAATGCTATTCAGCTGACCTTCAATACGCGCCATATCCTGCTGATATATAGCAGTTTTTTTTGCTATATCATCTTCGGAATCAGCCGCTCTTGCCTTAGCATTTACAAATACGGAAACACTAAATACCATTAGTAAAAGGACATAAATGTTTAATTTCATTCGTCTACCTTGGTTGTTTTTCTGTAGTAATGATATATGCGCACCAACAAGAATGCTAGTAAAATACCTGCAAAATCCGCTAGCAGATCCGCCCAAGAACCACTTCGCTTTGGTACATAATTTTGAAATATTTCAATTACAGCACCCGTCACTGCCATAAATACAACAACAATGAGAGACAAAGATAAGCGATTAATAAGCAAAAGTATAATAAAGCTTAGCCCAAAAAAAGCAGCAAAATGGAGAGCTTTATCAAGATTATATGCTTGTGGTGGCGCAACCCAAGGCACCAACGACAAACAAACCATTGCCACAATAGCAATGCCCCAAATAAAAAACAAAAGTGATGTTAATTGCGTACGCTTCACGGATTCACTTATCGTTATTTGATAGTTCACCACATACTTAAAGACGTGATGAAAACCGCATTTAAGCTAGAGATAAAACCAATGATTAAGGCAACTTAATCACCTTGCAAAATTCGCTCTACCAACTCTTTAACCGTCGGCACATATTCGCCACCTTGGTAAAAAGGGTCATCCGCAAATTTATACGCATTATGACCAGCAAACATCAGGTTATTTTCCACATCACCACCATGAACAATATCCTGCAAGCTTTTTTGAATACAGAAACTGCGAGGATCCGCTTTTTTACCAGTCGAATAATCATCATAATCTTTCCAGTTACTAAAGCGACAGTGGCTTAAACACCCCATACAATCCACTTGGTCTTTGTGGATTTCAGCAGCTTTTTCTGGCGATACAAAAATCAGTGTTGAATCAGGTGTTTTTAGTTCATGACTATAGCCCTGCTTTATCCAGCTTTCTGCTTTCACTTTATCTTGTGGCTCAACATAAACAGGACGCTTGCGTGGCCCTATTGGCAATGGCTCGGTTAGCACGCCTTCCACTGCTGTTGAGTAAGGAATTTGACGCTCTTGTCTTCCATCCAATTCACGGATAAAGTCGTTATATACCGCGGATGAATAAAACCCTGTTGGGCTAAAGCGATTTAAGAAAACATCACCTTTTTTCAAGGTCATTAATCGTTTCTTCCAAGTATCAGGCACCGGGCTTTCTTGCGTAACAATTGGGCGAGTACCATATTGGAAAGTAACAGGCCCAATATCTGGATTATCCAACCAATGTGTCCAGTCACGTAAATACCATACACCACCTGCCATCACGATAGGCACATCTTGCAAGCCAACTTCATTCATGAAGCGACGAAGCTCTACTACACGTGGATACGGATCTTCAGGACGTTCTGGATTTTCACTATTTGAAAGGCCGTTATGCCCACCAGCTAGCCATGGATCTTCATAAACGACAGAGCCTAACCACTGAGCTTGGTTTTTATATGAACGCTTCCAAAGCGCTCTAAACGCACGCATGGAAGATACGATGGGATGATAGTAAACTTCATTTGCGGCACATAAGTCTGCTAACCTATAAGGCATACCAGCACCACAGGTCACCCCATGCACCATGCCTTTAGCACCCTTTAATACACCTTCAAGTACGCGCTCAGCACCACCCATTTCCCACAATACATTAATGTGGATACGACCATTGCCATTAGAAATTTCATGTGCAATACGTGCTTGCTCAATACCACCTCTAATGCCCATTTCTACCAGCTCTTCATGACGCTCTTTACGCGTTGAACCATGATAGACAACAGGAATGGCGTTACCATTTTCATCGTAACTATCGGCATTCACGCCTGAGAAAGTACCTACGGCTCCTGCAGCTGCAAAGGCGCCTGCACTCTGTCCACTACTCACTGCAACACCTTTACCACCCTCAATAATTGGATGAACTTCTTTTCCAGATACGATAACTGGCTTTAGATTTGCTAGCAATACTCTACTCTCTTTTTAATTAAGATAGCGCGAATCATAACGAAAAAGCACTTATTTAAAAGCATTTTTTCGTTACAATCGTCATTACATATATGTAATAAAATAACTTATTCGCTGCTTATTGTTCTTCACGCGCTTGTGCAACTAAACTTTTCATTGCTGAATAGTCTATAGCACCTGGCACAAATGACTTACCTATAATAAAGGCAGGTGTACCATTTGCACCTATAGAGTGCGCAAGGTTAATATTACCTTCAATGGCTTTCATGACTTCGTCACTTTCCATTTTTTCTTTTACTTTAGCAACATCAACGCCCACGGCTTCTACTTGTTTAAATATAAAATCTTCACCTGTGATGCGTCCTTCCATAAGCTTATTGTGGATTGCAAGATATTTTTCAGGCGCAATCATATGCACTGCAAGCGCCGCTTTTGCTGCAGTAGCCGAGTTTACACCAAGAATAGGATACTCTTTCATGACTACTCTTACATTTTTATCTTCTGCAATTAACTTTTCAACACTTGGCAGCACACGCTTACAATAACCACACGCATAATCAAAAAACTCAACAACGGTGATATCACCATCAGGATTTCCTAATACTGGTGATGTTGGATCGTTAGCAATCTGATCGTAGTTTGCTTCAATATTTTCCTGCGCATTTTGACTTTGCTTATTACGCTGCATGTCTTGGTATTTCTCAAGCGACTGAACAACAACCTCTGGGTTTTCCAGTAAATATTCTTTCACTGTTTCTTGAATAATCTCTTTTGAAACACCACCTACATTAGGTCTGAAGAAGCTGTAAAGAGTCGCTCCCAGAATCACTAAAACAATAATGGCTAGACTAAGGTTTTTAAAAATTTTATTTCCCATTCGCTTCCTCAATTCTTTTAAAAAAATTTACCCGTCTATTTTGCACTATTTAAACGATAAGTGCAAGCAGTCATATACAGAGTAAGAGCATTGACATTTCCGCTTATTTTGCTTAATAATCCATCCTTTTTAAATTCGGCAAAAACCACTTGGGAGGTTTCACCGCATGATTACACCGGTTTTACCCGTTTACAAT
>CAYGTX010000011.1:6041-17044 GCA_964352935.1 uncultured Rickettsiales bacterium
TTTACAATCGTAATCCACTTGAAATAGATCGCGGAGAAGGAAGTTATCTTATTACCAAAGATGGTAAGCGCTATCTTGACTTTGTCACGGGCGTAGCCGTGAACTGCCTTGGTCATTGCCACCCAAAACTTGTAAAAGCACTACACACACAAAGCGAGAAGCTTTGGCATGTATCAAACATCTTCACCATTCCAGGAATGGATGAATTTGCCACCGCTTTAACCTCTAAAACATTTGCTGATACTGTCTTTTTCTGTAATTCAGGCGCAGAAGCCATTGAGTGCTGCATTAAAATGGTGCGTAAATATCACGATGCGACTGGCAATCCTGACAAATATCGTATTATCACCTTCACAGGGGCGTTTCATGGCAGAACATTAGCCGCTATTTGGGCAAGTAAGCGTGATCCTATGATGCAAGAAGGCTTTGGCCCACCTGTTGAGGGATTTGATAATATCCCATTTGGCGATTTACAAGCGGTACGTGATGCCATTACTCCAGAAACAGGTGCTATTTTAGTTGAACCGATTCAAGGTGATGGCGGTATTCGCCCATGTACTAAAGAATATTTAGAAGGCTTACGTCAAATTGCCGATGAACATGGTTTGTTGCTATGTTTTGATGAAATTCAATGTGGCATGGGTAGAAGTGGTGAACTTTATGCTTATCAACACTACAATGTAAAACCTGACATACTTACCAGTGCTAAGGGTATTGGTGGTGGTTTCCCTCTTGGAGCATGCTTAGCGACAGAGAAAGCGGCTCAAGGCATGTCTGCTGGCTCACATGGCTCCACTTATGGCGGAAACCCAATGGCAATGGCTGTTGGGAAGGTAGTGCTTGATGAAATTTCGCAAGCAAGCTTCCTAGATAACGTCAAGAAAAACAGCGCCTTATTAAGAGAAAAGCTAGTAAAGCTTCAGCAGCGCTATCAAGGCGTTATTGGTGAAGTGAGAGGTCTTGGTTATATTTTAGGACTTCAAACCATCCCTAGCAATGGTGAT
The DNA here is from genome assembly GCA_964352935.1 of uncultured Rickettsiales bacterium. GTDB lineage: Bacteria > Pseudomonadota > Alphaproteobacteria > Rickettsiales > CAYGPX01 > CAYGPX01. The sequence continues at coordinate 7,046 of CAYGTX010000011.1, forward strand.
TTTATTATTAAACTTCGTGAGCATGGGCTTCTCGCTCCTGCTGCTGCTGATAATGTTGTACGTTTACTCCCACCACTCAACCTCACTGAACGTGAAATTGATGAAGCGGTGATTGCAATTGAGCAAGCATGTCAGGAGTTTGTATAATGAGGCATTTTATTGATATTTCTGAAATTAGCGCTAAAGAGCTAAGAGATATTCTTAATTTAGCGAAAAAGCTAAAGCAGCAGCAAAAAGCATCCAAACCACACGCATTACTTGCTGGCAAACAACTGGCCATGATTTTTGAGAAGCCTTCCACCCGCACTCGCGTGTCATTTGAGGTAGGCATCAACCAACTGGGTGGGCACGCCATCATGATGGACAGCCGCAACACCCAACTTGGACGCGGTGAAACAGTAGCAGACACCGCGCGCGTTATTTCACGTTATGTTGATATTGCCATGCTTCGTTGCAATAGCCATGATACGCTTTTAGAACTAGCCGAGCATGCATCTATTCCCGTCATCAATGGTCTAAGTGACTTAAGCCACCCTTGTCAGATTTTGGCAGATATCATTACGATTGAAGAACATTTTAATGAAGATATTTCAGGAAAAACAGTTGCATGGCTAGGGGATGGAAACAATGTTACCCACTCATGGATTCATGCGGCTGAAAAATTAAATTTTACATTAAATATCGCCACACCAGAAGAACTAAAGCCACTTGAATCTCAATTAGTATTAGCAAAAAACAATCAAGCCAGCGTTTCATGGAGCACCAATCTAAAGCAAATGGTTGAAAGTGCCGATGTTGTAACAACCGATACTTGGGTTTCTATGGGTGATGCTGATGCAGAGCAACGCCACAAGCTTTTAGCGCCATATCAGGTGAATGACAATGTGATGAACATGGCAAATGAGCACGCTGTTTTCCTGCATTGTCTACCAGCACATCGCGGTGAAGAAGTGACTGCAAAAGTCATAGACGGACCGCAATCTCTTATTTTTGATGAAGCAGAAAACCGCCTGCATGTACAAAAAGCTGTTATGGTTTGGTGCTTAGAAGGCTATTAAAAAAAGAGCTTTAGTGGCTAACATAAAACATAGACCACTAATTCCTTTACTCTTAATGCTTTGCAGATTAATCTAGCTTAATCATTAATTATGGCTACAAGTAGTTCCGATTCGCCTTATGACAATTTATTTGCCCATCGCAGAAATGCCAGTAAACGTATTCCTTCTCCTTTCGCTGGGTGGAGTCACTGGCCTGCTTGCTGGCATGTTTGGTGTAGGTGGTGGTTTTTTAATGACACCACTCTTAATGTTTATTGGCATTCCCCCTGCTGTTGCTGTTTCTAGCTCGGCTAACCAAATTATTGCAGCTTCATTTTCTGGCTTCTTAGCACATTGGCGCAAGCAGAATGTAGATATTAAAATTGGCGTTATCATGCTAATTGGTGGCTTTGCCGGCTCCACAATTGGTGTATGGATTTTTGCATTTTTACAAGATTTAGGACTTATTGACGTCGCCATTTCCATAAGCTATGTCATATTTCTAGGTGGTATTGGGCTCACCATGGCAAATGAAAGCCTGCGTGCCATTTATAAAAGCAAGAAAGGCATCAGCCATGAAGCGAACAAGAAAGAAAACATATTACGCCGCCTTCCCCTGCCTTTTAAAATGACTTTCCCTCATTCAGGCATTGAAATCAGCGTCATTCTTCCACTAGCTATTGGTTTATTTACGGGCGCGCTTGTCTCAATTATGGGTATTGGTGGTGGCTTTATTATGATTCCGGCTATGATCTATATTCTTGGTATGCGCACCAGTGTGGTGATTGGAACATCGCTTTTCCAGATTGTGTTCATCACAGCAAATGTTACCTTATTACAGGCGATTAACACCCAAACTGTTGATGTTGTGTTAGCATTTTTGATGCTAACCAGCTCAGTAGTTGGCGCTCAGTTTGGTACTAAAATTGGCATGCGACTTCCTGCCGAATATTTACGTGCAATGCTTGCTTTAATGGTGTTGGCGGTTGTGTTTAAGTTAGGGCTGACACTTTTTATTGAGCCTGATTCACCTTATGTGGTGAACATGATTGAAGAGGTGGGTAAATAATGATACGCCCTCACCTTTTAAAACAGCTTACATTCGTCTTAGTAGTCTTTGTGTTTTACTTATCATCCGTTGTTCCCGCACAAAGCAGACCTATTATTGCCGACCTTTCGCTACGCACTATTGAAATTGATTCTAGTTTTAATGGTATTGATATGCTGCTATTTGGCGCTCGTAATGAAGCAGGTGACATCGTCATTGTGGTACGCGGCCCTAAACGAGATTATACTGTTCGTAAAAAAGAGCGTATTGGTGGAATCTGGGTTAACAAAGAGCATGTTGAGTTTACGGATACTGAAAGTTTTTACAGCATCGCTAGCAGCAGACCCATTGAAGATATTCAGAACGAGAATCTTCTAAGCGCACTTGGCATTGGTAAGAAAAACCTCATAAGCACAGAAGATTTAAGTGAGAATGAAAAGCATTTCAGAGAAGCATTGCTCGACTTCCAGACTCAAAAGAATCTCTACCCTACAGAAATTGGCACTGTTTCATTTATAGGTGACACATTATTTAGAAGTATATTGCATTTTCCTGAAAACATTACACGCGGTACATACACAGCCGAAATATATTTAATCCGTAACGGCGAATTAACCGCTATGCAATCCACTCCTGTCTTAACGTATAAAAAAGGTTTTGATGCTTACGTGTACGATTTAGCGTATAATTATCCAGCACTCTATGGGCTACTTGCTATATTTTTAGCGCTCCTAGCTGGCTGGATAGCAGGCATTGTATTTAAGAAAACATAAGCTTAAGGTTGAATTTACAGGTTATATTATGGCAAAAAACAGTAAGAGCGCTCCCGCAAAATATTTAGTTTGCGTCGATTCAAAAGATTATTCTCGCATGGCATTACGCTTTGCCTGCTCTGTCGCAAAAGATAGTGGCTGCTTAGTTGACCTAATTCATGTGATTGAGCCTGCTGACTTTCAAACATTTGGATCTGTAGCCAACAAGATACTTGAAGAAAAGCGTCAAGAAGCTGAACAACTTTTACAAGACTATGCAGAAGAAGCACAAAAATATGCCGGCATTACTCCCAGTATCATCTTAAAAGAAGGTAATATTGAGGATGAGGTTGTTAGTACAATAGAAGAAGACCACAGCATCAACCTTGTGGTATTAGGTACATCACCTGAATCAAAAAACAGACGCAAACTACTGCCTGAACTAGTTGCGCATATTGGCGAAACTATCTCAGTTCCTGTCATGATTGTTCCTGACTGCCTTACAGAACATCAAATCAAGCAACTTGCTTCTAAGAAATAATATTATATTTCTTAATTAAGCTATTGTTTATAAACGCTACACTTAATAAATAATAGTACATTAAATAGAAACGACTGTAAAAGTGCAAATGCGCGCCGCCACTCATGTGGCGATTGAACAAATATAATTTTGTGCGGAATTATGTTCAACAATAGTAATGCAATTATTTACCTTTGTTCTTTTTGCCTACAAAGCGCAAATCTGCTTCAACCCCTTTTTCTTCGGCAACTTCAACACAGCCAGAAGAACATAGCATAGCTCCAGCAAGGCTTGGATTATCTTTTTCATAGAAAGCACCATAGCGATTATAGCACTTATTCATACACTCTAAGCATCCCAAATTTGCTTTACAGGATCGGCAGTTTCTATCGTCACCGCATTTATCATAATAACCAAATGTAGTTCCATCCTCTTGCCTTTGTAATAATTCGCTTGGAAGCATCTTCCTCCAATCTCCTTTAGAAGATGGAGTTAATCGTCCCTGAGGAATATAAATGAGAAGAAGAATAATGGTTACGATTAAGCTTACAGCGAATACTGCATACAGCCATGTCTGGTTAACAGTGAAAGAGTGCTTTATTTTTTTTAAATTTGACACAAATAAAAACCGTAGCCATTGATTACATTTATGTCACTTTAACACTAATTGGTTAATAAATCATTAAAGCCTATATAGAACAGCATGTTAACAATGATTTTAATTAGTAAAGCAAGTTAGCCTTTAGCTTCATCCAATTTTTCTTTCGTGTAACAAAGACCGCGATAAATCTCTTTAAGGCGACGCTTGTCGCCATCTGACATTTTATTATTATTAGAGGCAGGAGATTGCTGGTTTACAGAAACTGTATCTGTTTGTAGTGACTGCACTACTTTTTCATCATCAGCAGATGCTTTTGGGAATTGGAATAAGGTTGGCTGTACATTATCGGCTGTAGAAACCTGCAACTTAACACCAACGTTTTTACTATCTAATGCTTGTTGTTTTTCTTCTGGAATCGGAGAGGCAACCATAGACTCAGTTAGTTCCAATATTGTTGACTCATCAACCTTGTTTGCATTTTGTTTTAAAAAACGCTGCGCACCTTTTATGGTAAAGCCTTGAGTATACAATAATGATTTAATGATGGTCGTTAATTTGACATCTTGAGGACGGTAATAACGTCTTCCGCGTCTTTTTTGAGGCTTTATTTGAGTGAATTTTGATTCCCAGAACCGCAAAACATGAGGTTCAACACCTAACTCTTCTGCTACTTCACCAATTGTTCGTAGCGCATTGGCTGATTTTTCAGTCACTTATCTAACCATGTATTGAAACAAAAAAAGCAGCTATAAGCTACTTTTGAGACGTTTTATTAATATATTCTTTTAACAAATTAGAAGCATAAAAACTTACTGTCTTTCGAGCTTTTATCACCGCCTCTTCCATTGTCTTGGGATTTCTACCAACTCTGGCGGCTTTTTCTCTCACTCTAAAAGAGCCGAAAGAAGATATTTTCAGAACACCTGTTTCTTCAAGTGCCAATGCTAACTCTTCAAAAACAGCGTCCACAACATCCATAGACTCGGCTTTTGAAAAACCCAATTCTTGATGAACTACATCAGCTAAATATGCACGAGTAATGGTATTTTGCGACATTCGCATGGTATCCTTGTCTACACCCCAAAACAATGGTTAGACACTAACGTAAAAGTAGTGCCTTGTCAAACGCTTTGTGAATTTGTAGAACAGGTTTACCTATCTAAAAAGGTTTATAGGGCATTTTTAATGTGCTTGGCAAGTAAAAAAACCAATTATCTCAATATTTTATTCCTATTGAGGTAAAAAATTATTTTTTCCTACCAGCGAATTACTGCAGAGCCCCATGTAAGCCCGCCTCCTAGCGCCTCAAGGATAAGTAATTGACCTTTAAGTATTCTTTTGTTTCTATCCAACTCAGCCAAAGCAAGGGGAATAGATGCCGCTGAAGTGTTTGCATGCTTAGAAACAGTCAACGCAACTTTTTCAGATGGCACTTTTAGCTTACTTGCAACCTGCTTTAGAATTCTTGCATTGGCTTGATGAGGCACCAACCAATCAATATCATCTACAGTTAGGTTGTTCTGCTCAAGCGCTTCCCTTACACCCGCTTCCATTTTGCTCACCGCATGCTTGAATACATCTTTCCCCTGCATGGTCAGTAACCCCACTTTACCATTGGTGCTAATACCCCCATCCGCTTTTAGGATAGAGCTATACTCACCATCTGAATGCAGGCTGGTCGATAGCACCCCCCTAGACTCATCTTCACTAGCCTGTAACACCATAGCGCCAGCGCCATCACCAAAGAGCACACACGTGCCTCTATCTTCCCAATTCAGGATAGATGTCATTTTTTCTGCACCAATCACAATCACTGTTTTGGCCTGACCAGACTTAATAAAGTTATCCGCTATAGATACCGCATATACAAAACCAGAACATACGGCCTGCACATCGAAGGCAGCACCTTGTTTAACTCCCAACTTATGCTGTACTAGTACTGCAGTAGAGGGAAACACCAAATCGGGTGTAGTTGTTGCTACAATGATAAGATCAATATCAGCAGGTAAAAGTTTGGCTCTTTGCATAGCCTCTGCTGCTGCTGCTGCTGCCATATCAGACGTTGATTCATTTTCAGCTGCTATGTGGCGCTGCTTTATTCCCGTGCGAGAAAAAATCCAAGCGTCTGATGTATCAACTTTTTGCTCCAAGTCTTTATTTGTAAGGATTTTTGACGGCAAGTATGAGCCAGTCGCTTTCACTACAGCACGTGTCATAAATCGATATCATCCAATTCTTCGAATGTTGATAAACTCTGATGCGCCATAAACTCTTCAATGATTTTTTCATTAATGTTGTTAGCTGCCAATTCATAGGCAATACGAATAGCGTTTGAATTACCGATAGCATCAGAACCACCATGACTTTTTACAGCAATTCCACCTAAACCTAAGAACATTGCACCATTATAAAAACGAGGATCAAGCTTCTTAAATGTCTTTCTTAAAGAACGCTGCGCAAGAAAGCCACCAATACTCGCTATTACAGAAGAACGAAATGCTTTTTTAACATATTCAGTACAGAGTTTAGCCGTACCTTCTGCAGTTTTTAGCGCTACGTTACCGGTAAAACCATCTGTAACCACCACATCCACCACACCTTTTGCGATTGTGTCTCCTTCAATAAAGCCACTAAAATTGATAGGGTTATCATCACCCTTAAGCACCCTTGCGGCCAGCTTTAGCGTATCATGCCCTTTCATATCTTCAGAACCAACATTCAAAAGCCCCACTCGCGGCTCTTTTATTGACAGAAGCACTTTGGCAAAAGCATCACCCATCAAGGCAAACTGTACCAAATTGGCAGAGTCGCACTCGATGTTAGCGCCAAGATCTAGCAATACACACGGATTCTTTCGAGTGGGAACAAGCGCAGCAATCGCTGGACGCCTCACACCCTCTAATGCTCGTAAAACAAGCTTTGCGTTAGCCATCAATGCGCCTGTATTACCAGCAGACACCATTGCATTGGCTTCACCCTTCTTAACAGCGTTTAATGCCAAACGCATACTTGAATCTTTTTTACGAATTGCTATTGATGGTCGTTCATCAGACTCAACTTTTACATCGGTATGAATGATAGTTGAGGCTTTTGATAGCCTCTTACATTTAGTCAGATAAGGTTCTATTTTTTGTTTACAACCAAAAAGCAAAAAATGGGTATTGCTGTTTTTTGCTAAAAACAACTCTGCGCCATCTAGAACAGCACAAGGAGCACCATCACCACCCATGACATCAAGGGCAATGTTGATTATTTGATTTTCACTCAAAGCCACTTTGAATTGATCCTCTTTATTTCACCACACTCAAAACGGTGTCAGGTTTCACGTACACTTATACCTTAAGTTAATAGATATACGTAAAAACTTAAAGAGTAGCGTCAGCTTTTGCTTCCACTTCAGCTGCTTTTTCATCAGCAGATTTTTTGGCAACAAGAACTTTACGGCCTTTATAAGTGCCATCATTATTCATGTGATGAGGGAGTTTGTACTCACCCGTTACTGGATCAACAACAACATTGATTAGCGGCTGTGCATCATGTGCACGACGCATATTGCGTTTTGATTTACTCGTCTTACTCTTAGGAACAGCCATAGCTCACTTCCGATATTCTTAATTTACTTTGCGTAATGATAAAACTTCCTGTATATGTTCACAGGAACGGATGTCTATAAACCAAATACTTATGAAAATCTAGTAAAATATGATTTCTTTTTTCTCTTTAAGCATAAATTTATCTAAAATCAGCTTTTTTATGTTGTTTAGCACACTGCTTATCAGCGGGTGCGTTAAAAACAACTATGTGAATGGCTATAACTTTGACGAGACAGCACTTGCTAAACTTGTGGACGACAAGTCTGGCAAATCACGCGTTAGAACCATACTTGGCTCGCCCTCTTCTGTATCTAACTTTGGTGAAGAAACATGGTATTATATTCGCCGAGAATATGAAAACACAGCTTTTTTCGATAAAAAGCTTACGTCTCAAGATGTGATAGCAATTCGTTTTGACAATGCAGACCGTGTGGTAAGTATTAAGCAATATAATGAACACAACGCACGTCAAATTGCCGTGACAGACGATCAAACATCTACCGAAGGGCATGATTTAAATATCATTGAGCAACTGCTTGGTAACCTTGGGCGTTTTAACTCTAACCGCGATGTGTTAGATACACGCCAATAGTGTAGCTAAAAATGTTTATAGCCTGTTTTCGCTAGATTTAGCGCCTCTCCACCTCGTAATATTTCAACAGACTCACCTTTAAGAACACTACCTATCTTTGTGATGCTTAATTGGGCTTTAGTTGCTATTTCGTCTATTGCACTGCGCTTTGATGGTGACGCGGTAAAGATAAGCTCATAATCATCACCACCTGCTATCAACGTTTCCATATCGGCGATATTGTTCACCAGTGCTTGCTTAGCTGGCTTAGAAATTGGCACGAGCTCTACTTCTATTTGCAGCTTCACAGATGAAGCTTTTGCAATATGTGCGGCATCGGCTATCAACCCATCGGAAACATCCGCACTGGCAGTTGCTATCGTTGATAATATCTTAGCAAGCTCAATAGCTGGCGATGGCGAATGATAACGTGAAACCAAGAAATTCTGCTCATCTTGATTGAGCGTTGACACATCGCTACTATTTTCAAGAATCTTAAGTCCTAAAGCGGCATCACCTATCGTGCCTGTAACATACACATCGTCACCCACCATTGCACCGCTGCGCTTAATGGCCTTGCCTTCTAGCACTTCACCAACAGCGGTGAGGCTTAGCACTAAACTTTCACTAGCGCTTTTAAAAGAGGTGGTATCCCCTCCCCATAATACGCCGCCAAAGCAAGCCATTGCTTCTTTTAACCCTGCTGAAAATGACGCAATCCATGCTTCATCCACCGCCTTTGGTAGGGCTAAACCGAGCAAATAACCACGCGGAGTTGCCCCCATAGCGCATAAGTCTGAGACATTTACCGCCAAAAGCTTTTGCGCTAAAAGATAAGGGTCTTCATTTGGAAAGAAATGCACACCAGCAATCATGATATCTTTGGTGTAAACCGCTTGCATGCCGGCACGCGCAGAAATAACCGCGGCGTCATCGTTAAGGGCTAGCGCACCTTTTTCAGCCACAGCAAGTGGCGCAAAATATTTTTGGATCATCTCAAATTCATGCATCGCAAACCTACTTAGCTAGAAGATGGTATTACGCACTTCTGGCTTCTTTAGCGATTTTATCAAGCACACCATTGACGAAGTTCACATCTTTCTTTTCAAAAAAGCCATGCGCAATTTCAACATATTCGTTGATGATGACTTTAAGATTGAGTTTTTCATATTTTAGAATTTCAAACACGGCTGAACGTAAAAGTGAAAGCATCACCGCACCTAAACGCTCAATTTTCCAACCTGCTTGCAAGTGTGCTGAAATTTTTTCATCAATCACCGCCTGATGCTCTATCACACCTTCTAATAGCTGCTTTAAGTAGCGCCCATCAGGCTTAACCAACTCTTCATCTTGCTTTGATTCATACATCGACAGCATTTCAAGCGCAAGCTGAGCCGCCGATTTTTTTTCTTCACTCACTTCATTGCTGTAAAGCGCTTTAATAGCAGCAATACGCGCTTCAACACGCTGATCAATCCCTTCGGGACGCGCTTCTTTTTCGGGCACAGCAGATAGGTTTTCTTCAGTCATATTCTATTATCCTATAAATTTCTGCTTAATTGCCAACATCTCAAGGCATGCTTTTGCCGCTCTACCGCCTACATTCTTTTGCTTTGCGTCAGCTCTTACATTTGCTTGATCGCGATTTTCAGCGGTGATAATGCCATAACCAACCGCCTGTCCTTCCATCGCCAAGTCGTTTAAACCACGCGCAGATTCTCCACATACATAATCATAATGCGAGGTTTCACCACGAATCACACAGCCAAGCCCAATATATCCGTCATACTCACCGCTTTCAATCGCCATTGATACGGCAGCAGGAATTTCAAAACACCCCGGAACAGCGATAACATCATACGATGCTCCCGCTTTAT
>CAYGTX010000012.1:0-16901 GCA_964352935.1 uncultured Rickettsiales bacterium
TTCGCCTTATTAAAGATGAAAAAGGGCGTATTTTAGAAGGTGATCCTTCGGATGCAGAAGCCGTGAAAGACCTTTGGACATTCTCTAAGAAACTCGATAAGAAAACAAAAATATGGAAACTTGTCGATACCGAAGCCGCTTGATGAAGCGCTTGGTTTTCATTCTCGCCTTTTGTGTGGCGGCCTGTGGAACATTAGATAAAGCTGGTAGGGCAGATGCGCTCACGCTTACGCCTGTTTCATATCAATCCCTAGATGGGTGGGAAACGGACGATTTAGCCGCCTTCTTTGATGCGTTTACTCAATCATGCACTAAAATTAAATTTAAAAGCGATAGTGATTACATCCATTCCTCACATATTGGTGGGAAAGTGGAGAATTGGAAGCCAATCTGCCAGAAAATAGCAAGCATATCGCAGCAAGATGCGACGAATCAGCGACAATTTCTAGAGCAACATTTTACCCCACATCTTGTTTCAGATGCAGGTGACGCGAATGGTAAATTTACCGGCTATTTTGAGGCATCGCTTGAAGGAAGCTATACAAAGAGTGATGTTTACCGCTACCCAGTCTATCAATTACCCAACGGCTTCACCTCAGGTGATAGTTTTTACAGCCGTAAGGAAATAGACCAAGGGGCGCTAGAGGGCAAAGGCTTGGAGTTATTATGGGTAAATGACGATGTGAAGTTATTTTTTGCCCATGTGCAAGGCTCGGCCACTGTGCAGATGGAAGATGGAAGTGTCACGCGCATTGGTTTTGCAGGTAAAACCGCCCATCCCTATCACGCCATTGGCAAATATTTGATTGAAGAAGGCCATATTGCCAAAGATGATGTGAATGCTGAAAGCATTAAAGCATGGCTTTACATGAATCCAGATAGTAGGCAAGAAGTCTATGCCTATAATCCATCTTATATCTTTTTTAGAGAGATAAAATCGCAAGGCGGGCCTATTGGTGGTCAGAATGTTCCCCTCACTGCAGAGCGGTCATTGGCAGTGGATAAGGCGCTTATTCCTTATGGCGTGCCTATTTGGTTGAATACAACACTCACACGTACCAAAGCGCCCTACCAACGTTTGCTGATGGCGCAAGATACGGGCAGTGCCATTAAAGGTGCCATTCGGGGAGATATTTTCTTTGGTTATGGGGAAGAAGCAGAACAAAATGCCGCCTATCAACATAGTGATGGTCAATGGTACTTACTTCTTCCAACAAAGAGGTAGTTGTGGTTAAAAAAGATAAAAAACAAACTGAGCCAAAACCGAAGAAGCCAATCGTAGAAGATGGCTATCTGTGGGAACTTGTGACCAAAGAAATAGAGCCATTAGAAGCACGAGTTACAACAGCCGAAACTTACAATTTTGGGGATAATGAAAGCGCTATACCAACACCGAGTCAAACACATTTCTCACCCGCGCCATTACCACCAACTAGCACGCTGATGAAACCGTCTTATGAGCTTTCAGCAGGCGATGCTCGAGAAGTGAATCGGGCAATGGCAAAGCAAATAAAATCGGGGAAATATCCAGTTGATGTCAAAATAGATTTACATGGAATGACACAAATAGAAGCGCATGAATCCCTTATCCATGCGGTGGAGAAGGCCTTTCATGCTGGTAAGCGTTGTTTGCTGGTGATAACTGGTAAAGGTAAGTTTACTCAAGGCGGTGGCGTGCTGCGTAAACAATTGCCACATTGGTTGAATCAAGCCAACTTACGTCCTTATATTTTAATGATCAATGAAGCCACGCCACAAGATGGTGGCAGTGGTGCTTTTTATGTTATGATTAGAAGAAAGCGTGACGATTAAAAGCTAAAATCGCTTTATTCCTTATCTTTCTTTCTATTCTTTAAAAAATCAGCATCCACAGATTGTGGGTGATAGGTCTGTGAAATAGGCGCTTGAGGTGCGCCGTCCTCTTCTGTGTCATACATGCGAGGGGGCGGTGTAATGATAACCTCATCGTTTGATATTGATGCTGAGGATGGTGTGGTTGATTCCATCTCTTTTGCGGGAGAAGTGCTAATTTCAGGTGCTTTTGCTCGTGGAATATTGTCATCACCTTGAGATGGTTCTTGCTCCTGCGCTTCTTCTTCTGTAGAAGCGTTTTTACCTTCCATTTCACTTAGCTTTGTTTCTAGCTCTTCAATGCGTTCTTCGGCGGTTTTTGGTTTTGGTTGCATTGCTTCGCGGCGGTTTCTGTGCTTTCTTATAGGATATGAGATAAGTTTAAAACATAGCTTGATTGCTGTGCTAATAAACAACGGGAAAAGCAGAGCTATTATAAACTGAGTGCCTAAATCTCCGCCTGCTTGGTTTTGATATGCACCCCATTGGTAATAGAGACTTTGCCAAACTATATGTGGCAGGAATGTGACATGTTCGATTCCGCCAATTTGATAAAGCAGCACAATGCCTGCGATATAGCTATAAACAGCTATAAACAGAAGGTTTCCCATAATTGCACCGCGGCTAATGCAAAACTTATAGAATGATAACATAGTAGGTTCCTATAAAATGAAGCGGGATAGATCTCTGTCCTCAGCTAAATCTTTCAGATATTCATCAACATATTTTTTATCAATATCAACTTTCTTAGTGATTGTATCGCCTGCTTTAAAGCTAATATCTTCCAAAAGCTTTTCCATGATGGTATGTAAACGTCGAGCACCAATATTTTCGATGGTTTCGTTCACTTCAGCGGCAATGGATGCGATGGCAAGAATGCCATCTTCTTTAAACGAAATATCAACTTTCTCTGTTTCCATGAGCGCAATATATTGTTTTAGTAAACTAGCCTCTGGCTCTTTTAGAATGCGAACAAGGTCTTTTTGTTCTAGCGCTTTCAGCTCTACCCGAATTGGCAAGCGGCCTTGCAACTCTGGCAATAGATCAGATGGCTTTGCCATATGGAACGCGCCTGAGCAAATAAACAAAATATGATCGGTTTTGATTGGTCCATACTTGGTGGATACAGTTGTGCCTTCAAGCAGTGGCAATAAATCACGCTGAACGCCTTCGCGGCTGACATCAGAGCCTCTGGCTTCACTTCTAACAGCTACTTTATCAAGCTCGTCTAAAAAAACGATGCTTTCGTTTTCAGCTAATTTAACCGCATCTTTGGTGATGCGATCTTCATCAATAAGCTTGTCGCTTTCTTCTGCGAGTACCAGCTCAGTGGCGTCTTTAACGGGCAGAAGCTTGGTTTTCATGCGCCCACCCATAGCTTTGCCAAGCATGTCACCCAAATTGATAACGCCCATCTGACCACCAGGAATATCAAAGCTTGAACCAGCAGCGCCGCCATTATCCTGCACTTCAATATCGATTTCTTTGTCTTCAAGCTTGCCGTCATGGAGCATTTTGCGGAATTTATCACGCGTTTCTTTGGATGCGCCTTGCCCCACTAACGCATCCAGAATGCGTGATTCGGCTTTGGCAATGGCCTTCTTGCGTACTTCTTTACGCAAATTGGTGCGAACCAAGGCAACGGCAACCTCCATCAAATCGCGGATGATAGAGTCGACATCGCGCCCCACATAGCCTACTTCAGTAAATTTAGTGGCTTCCACTTTAATGAATGGTGCGTTGGTTAGTTTAGCAATACGACGTGCAATTTCAGTTTTACCCACGCCAGTTGGGCCAATCATTAGAATATTCTTTGGTGTGATTTCTTCACGTAAGAAATCATCGGCCACTTGCTTTCTGCGCCAGCGATTGCGAAGCGCAATGGCCACCGCTTTTTTGGCATCATCCTGACCAACAATATAGCGATTGAGTTCACTCACAATTTTCTTAGGGCTTAAATTATCCATCGACTGTTTCCGTTCTTATTTATTTTGTTTTAAGTGTTTCTAGCACAAGATTGTGGTTGGTATAGACACAAATATCAGCAGCAATGGTCATTGATTTCTTTACAATATCCGAGGCGCTTAGGTCTTTATCATCAATCAGTGCGCGTGCAGCCGAGAGTGCATACATGCCGCCCGAGCCAATGGCGAGAATACCATCTTCAGGCTCTATCACATCGCCTGTGCCAGAGATAATGAGGGAGACATCTTTATCAATCACAATCATCATCGCTTCTAGATTTCTGAGATATTTATCCATCCGCCAGTCTTTGGCAAGCTCGACACAGGCACGAGTTAGTTGCCCAGAATGTTTTTCAAGCTTTGCTTCTAAACGCTCAAACAGCGTGAAAGCATCGGCAGTTACGCCTGCAAAACCACCAAGAATCTTACCGTCTTTGCCAATTTTACGAATTTTGTTGGCGGTAGATTTCATCACCGTATGACCTAGTGAAACTTGTCCATCACCGCCAATGGCAACTTGGTTGCCTTTGCGGACGGATAGAATGGTGGTGGCGTGCATATCTCTTGCAGATGGAATAGGGTTGCTCACAGATAAAATCCTCTCATTATAAAACACTATAGCAAACCATATTGAAGCTTATCGTGATTTCATTCAAGCATGTTTTTTAGGATATTTTGTTCTAAGTCACGTAAAACTTGAGTTTTGGTACAAAATATGGCTATATTGCCTCCCAAAAGCGACTTTATAAAGTTTGCTAAAGAGTGTTTGATAAAAGGATGCATGCATGCGTACGGCCAAAATTTCAAGAAAAACGAAAGAAACTCAAATTGAAGTTGAACTTAATTTGGATGGAACGGGGCAGTATAATGTCTCTACGGGCATCGGGTTCTTAGATCATATGCTTGAGCAATTGTCGCGCCATAGCTTGATGGATCTTACTGTAAAGGCTAAAGGTGACTTGCATATTGATTATCACCACACTACCGAAGATACCGGTTGGGCGATTGGAGAGGCTTTTTCAAAAGCATTGGGTGATAAGAAGGGTATTACACGTTATGCACATGCTTATATTCCGATGGATGAAACCTTGTCGCGCGTGGCGTTAGACCTTTCAAATCGTCCTTATTTGATTTGGAAAGTGAACTTTACCAAAGATAAACTGGGCGACATGGATACAGAGCTTTTTAAAGAATGGTTCCAAGCGTTTTCGCAAAGTGCAGGTGCAACCTTGCACATGGAAAATTTGTACGGTGAAAATAATCACCATATCGTAGAATCATGCTTTAAAGGATTAGCGCGTGCATTACGCGTTGCAGCCACCATTGATGAGCGCAAGAAAGACGAAGTGCCTTCTACCAAAGGGGTGCTGTAAGCATTATGAAGTTTTATGCGATTTACATGAAAACACAATCTGAGCAGCCGCTCGAAACCATTGATTGTGTGTGCGCGCGTTTTTCATTCATGGCGGGAGTGTTTCAAGGGTTTTGGGCGCTCTATCATCGCATGTGGGTGGTGGCAGCCTTATTGTTTGCGCTTGAAGCGTTGATGGCGTTTGCACGGTTTCAAGGGGTGATGGGCGAGATTTCGCTTGCCGTTATTAACGTGGCACTGCTTGCTTATGTTGGCTTTTCAGCAAGTGATTGGCGTGAGGAAAGTCTAAAGCATAAGGGCTTCCAGTTGATGGATGTTGTGGTCGCACGAAACGAAATGGAAGCACAGCAACGCTATCTCGATCAACAATTCACGCACCAAAGTCGTATTACGACCACGCCAAAAAGCAAGTCATTAGAGGTGGTGGCATGAAAAAACATATCGTCGTGATTGATTATGGCTCGGGCAATTTGCGTTCAGTTGTTAAGGCGCTTGAGCATGTAGCAGAAAAGGGCGCAACTATTTCACTCAGCTCTGAAAGCAAAGCGCTAGAAGAAGCTACACATATTGTCTTGCCAGGGGTGGGCGCATTTGGTGATTGCGCTCAAGGGCTTCAAAGTCTTGCGGGTATGAAAGAAGCATTAGAACATGCCGTGTTTACGGACAAAAAACCTTTCTTAGGTATTTGCGTGGGCATGCAATTATTAGCTGAGCAAGGCTTAGAGCATGGAGCACATCAAGGGCTAGGTTGGATTAAAGGTAAAGTGATTTCAATTGATGATCAGAATGGTTCGTTAAAGATTCCGCACATGGGTTGGAATGAGCTGGTGATAAAACAGAGCCACCCTATCTTTGAGGGAATTAAATCGGGCGATCATGCCTATTTTGTGCATTCTT
This sequence comes from uncultured Rickettsiales bacterium, assembly GCA_964352935.1. Taxonomy (GTDB): domain Bacteria; phylum Pseudomonadota; class Alphaproteobacteria; order Rickettsiales; family CAYGPX01; genus CAYGPX01. The sequence continues at coordinate 6,085 of CAYGTX010000012.1, forward strand.
ATCACTTTGAGTGTGAAGAAAAAACGTGTATAATAGGTGAGGTTGAGTATGGTGCGCCGCTTGTGGCTGTGATAGCAAAAGACAACATAGTTGCTACGCAGTTCCACCCTGAAAAAAGTCAGGAAGCTGGCCTTCAATTACTCCGCAATTTTATGAGGATGCCATCATGTTAGATTCAGGCAAGCTAGAAAATCAGTCTCCTGTAAGCGTTAAGGTTGAACGTTTGGACGCATTAAAAGGCGCAGATTTAATCGATATTTGTACTGCCACAGAAGATACGATTAAAGAAGATGCTTTAAGTTTTACCATTGGTCTAAACCGTACCCATTGTCCGCCGCGTGAGCGCTTAGAGGCCTATTGGAAGGGCGTGGTGATTGTGCCTGAGCGCACCTTAATTGTAGGGCGCTTAGACGGAGCAATTGCATCATCAATTCAACTAGTGAAACCTGCGCCTAGCAACCAAACATCAATGTTTTGTGGCTCTGTAGACCATCACTTTGTAGCGCCGTGGGCGCGTGGTCATGGTTTGGCAAAAGATTTATTGCAAGCCGCGGAAAATGAAGCCAGAAACATAGGCTTGTCTGTTTTAAGATTAAGCGTAAGAGCCAATCTTGAGAATGCTGTGACAATCTATGAAAATGCAGGCTTTAAACGTTGGGGCGAGTTAGATAAATACGAAATGGTCGACGGCAAAATGCTGGCAGGCTATTTCTATTATAAAGATTTGTAATTTTTATAATATGTCCGTAAAATTTTCCTAAATTACACTTGAAGCAAGCTCAAGGCTTATTCGGGCTTCTATGCTCGCAATGGTTAAGCGTGCCGATTTCCTGCATTCTTGGCTGCTAAGATTCTAGTTTCTCCTTGCGCTTCCACTAACATTTGCACTATAAAACACACCAATAACAACCAACAACAAGCAGCTTATCATGATAATTTTCCCTGCGATTGATTTAAAAGACGGCAAATGCGTACGCCTGCAAAAAGGTGATATGGAGCTGGTGACGGTGTTTAACGACAACCCAGCCGACCAAGCAAAGAAATTTGCACAGCAGGGCTTTGAGTGGGTGCATTTGGTAGATTTAAATGGTGCATTTGAAGGCAAACCAGTTAATGCCGCGGCAGTAGAATCTATCCGCAATGCGGTGGATTTGCCTCTTCAGTTGGGCGGTGGCATTCGTGATATAGCAACCATTGAGCGTTGGTTGTCACTAGGCATTACGCGCGTGATATTGGGAACAGTAGCGCTTCGCAACCCAGAGCTAGTGAAAGAAGCCTGTAAAAAATTCCCTGGTAAGATTGTGGTGGGGATTGATGGTCGCGGTGGTAAAGTGGCAGTGGAGGGCTGGGCAGAAGTATCTGAAGTTTCGGTGTTAGAGCTTGCCAAGAAATTTGAAGATGCGGGTGTTTCAGCGATTATCTATACTGACATTGAGCGCGATGGTGTTTTAGCGGGTCCAGATTTGGAAGGCACGAAAGCCTTGATGAATGCAGTGAATATTCCTATCATTGCATCAGGCGGTGTCTCATCGGATGATGATATTAAGGCGCTAAAGACGCTAGAAAAAGATGGGCTAGAGGGTGTTATCTCTGGTCGTGCGATTTATGATGGGCGTATCAACATAGAAGCAGCACTTAAGTTGGCTTCAAGCTAGATAAAGCGATGTACCTTGTGTGGGAACCTCCCGCTTAGTGGCAAAAAGGAAAACTATGCTTAAAAATCGAATTATCCCTTGTTTAGATGTAAAAGATGGGCGCGTGGTGAAAGGCGTTAATTTTGTAGACTTGATGGATGCAGGCGACCCAGTTGCACAAGCCAAGCTATATGATGAACAAGGTGCAGATGAGCTATGTTTTTTAGATATTACCGCATCGAGCGATAACCGCTCTACCCTTTATGATGTGGTGTCGCAAGTGGCAGAGGCGTGTTTTATGCCACTGACTGTGGGCGGTGGAGTGCGTACGCTGAATGATATTCGTATGCTATTGCTTGCAGGAGCTGACAAGGTGTCTATCAACACGGCTGCCGTGCATAACCCAGAATTTGTGAAAGAAGCCGCTGAGAAGTTTGGCTCGCAATGTATTGTGGTGGCGATTGATGCAAAATCAGTCGGCGAGAATAAGTTTGAGATTTTTACCCATGGCGGCAGAAATGCAACGGGCATCGATGCGGTGGAATGGGCAAAGCGCATGGTGGAGTATGGCGCGGGTGAAATTTTACTGACATCGATGGATAGAGATGGCACAAAGCAAGGCTTTAATTTGCCCCTTACCCGCGCAATTGCAGATGCTGCGCGCGTGCCAGTGATTGCATCTGGCGGCGTGGGCGAGCTTCAGCATTTTGTGGATGGGGTGACAGAAGGGCATGCTTCGGCATTACTCGCAGCTTCGGTCTTTCATTTTGGACAATTTTCCATTAAACAAGTAAAAGATTATATGGAAGAAGCGGGCATTTCAATGAGGCACTCATGAGCAAAACACGTTACGAAATAGACGATTTATACGCGGCCATCAAAGAACGTAAAGGTGGCAATACAGAGACATCATATACCGCTAAGCTGTTTAGCCGTGGTCGTGATAAAATCGCACAAAAGCTAGGTGAAGAAGCCACCGAAGTCATTATTGAGGCGGTAAAAGATAAGCGCAAGAAAACCATCAGCGAAAGCTCAGATTTGCTCTATCACTTGCTTGTTTTATGGGTGGATATGGGCATTGAGCCAGAAGATGTGTTGAACGAGCTTTCAAACCGCAAAGGCATGTCTGGCCTAGAGGAAAAGAAAAATAGGAAAAGCTAATGAACTACAATAGCGATAATATTTTTGCAAAAATCATCCGTAAAGAAATCCCCGCTGATGTGGTGTATGAAGATAAGCACATTCTAGCTTTTCGGGATATTACGCCCGCAGCACCCACGCATGTGTTGGTGATTCCTAAGGGGGATTACAGCTCGTTTGATGATTTTGCGCAAACATCCAGCGCCGATGAAGTGGCTTATTTTTTCCTAAAAGTACAAGAAATCGCTGCATCGCTTGAGGTGGATAAAACAGGCTATCGCCTTATCACCAATCATGGCAGCGATGCTTCGCAATCTGTGCCGCATTTTCATGTACATATCTTGGCGGGCAGACCACTTGGTGGCTTAGTGCCCGGTGATGCGAGTGCGCGTTAGTAGCGTCTAGGGCTTGACACAATGCTTTTTATGTGACATCATGTCACATAGGGGAAAAGTAACAGATTTAAAAAACCATGCAAAGAAGCCGCAGCCTCAATCAAAAAGGGATGCGCAAGAAATTATTCACCAACTTGCTGAGAAAGACAGCGGTAATATATACTATACTCGCCATGTTAAAGAGCAAATGCTTGAAAGGGGGTTCACTTATAATGATATTCTTACCATATTAAGGGAAGGTGTTATTAAGGTTGAGCCTCGCTATAATGAGAAAAAGCGGCTTTGGGCTTATCGTTTGGACTTTGTAAACTTTACAGGAAGTCGTGATGCGGGTTGTGTTGTAGCGATACAGCAAAAAGGAAGGTTGCAAGTAGTGACCATCATGTGGATTGATCCTAGGAAAGGAGATAAATGGGATGACTAGTTGTAAAAAACAAATTGGAAAACCGCAAGGATATCACTTTACTGAGTGTGGTCTAGACTATGTCTACCTTATCAATGGATATGAAGTAGAAACAGATGATGTCTTTGGTGAATCTACGCGCATATTTAATGCGGATAAACTGCACCGTGAGATTGCCAGATCAGTTTTGCTTCACAAGCAAAAACTTGAAGGACAAGAGGTGCGCTTCTTGCGATCATTGCTGCGCTTAACGCAAGAACAGTTAGGAGAGCTTTTAGGTGGCATAACAAGGGAAACGGTTTCTCGTTGGGAGTCTAATAGAAATCCGATAGATGACTCAGCTGACATGCTGCTCAGAGTTGTTGTGTGGGAGGAGTATTTGGATGAGCAAAAAGCTAGGCAGTTTTTTGACCTGCACAAAAAGAACCGTACGCATTACAAACTCCTGAACATGCAGGAATCGAAAAATAATTGGCAAGTAAAACTGGCAGCTTAAAGTTTATATTAAGTGAATTAAAAAAAAGCGCGAGCCGTATTAGCCCGCGCTTTTTTATGTATAATATACAAAATTAGGAAATTTTGTTTCTTTAGTGCCCGCTAGGGCTTAGGCTCATTTGAAAATTTAGGAAAATCTTCAAGGAGTGCTTATTACAAAATACTCTGACCTGTAGATTCCCAGTCTTTGACAAAATCTTCAACGCCTTTGGCGGTCATTGGGTGATCAAAAAGCTTCCAAAGCGTGTTTGCTGGAAGGGTTGCCACATGCGCACCAATTTTAGCTGCTTCAAAAATATGGTATGGGTGACGAACAGAAGCAACGAGTACTTCGGTTTCAAAGCCATAATTATCATAAATTTGGCAGATATCAGCAATGAGCTCCATACCATCATGGCCATTATCATCTAAGCGACCAACAAATGGTGAGATGTAAGTTGCGCCAGCTTTGGCAGCAAGCAAGGCTTGGTTTGCACTAAAGCAAAGGGTGACGTTGGTTTTTGTGCCTTCATCAGAGAAGGTTTTGCAGGCTTTCAAGCCAGCAGGTGTGAGTGGAAGTTTGACCACTACATTATCAGCAATAGCGCGAAGCTTACGACCTTCAGCCACCATGCCTTCATAATCGGTGGCAGCAACTTCAGCGCTTACGTCACCTTTTACTACTTTACAAATCTCGGTGATAAGCTCGATGAAATTCTTGCCAGATTTAGCAACAAGTGATGGGTTGGTGGTTACACCATCTAAAATTCCAGTATCTTCTAATTCGCGAATCACATCCACATTGGTGGTATCGACAAAAAACTTCATGCGTCTTTTCCTTTATGTTTTAAATAAGAGCGGCTATTGTTAGGATATTCCGTTTTTAATGACACGTTGTTGCTATTCGGTTCATGTAACCTTTAGCGCTTTGTATCATTAAAAAGTGAATACCCATACTTTCAGCGTGAACTTAACCTTATTTAGCAAATTTTTCAAGCCATCTGATGAGCACCCCTTTAAAAACAGTATCCTTGCTTCTGCCTGTGGCGCTTGATAAAGAGCTGACCTATGGTGTGCCTGAAGGGCTAGCACTTGCAGAAGGTGATGTTGTTGAGGTAGGGCTTGGTAAGCAAGGCACACAAGCGGGCGTGGTGTGGAGCTTGCAAGGTGATGAAAATGTGCCTGCCAATAAGCTTAAATTGATTCGTAACCGCCGTAATGTGAGGCCACTGGATGCATATTTACGAAAATTGATAGATTGGATAGCAGAATATACGCTTTCACCCCGAGGCAATGTACTGAAAATGGTGTTGTGTAGTGAGGATGCACTTAAAGACCTCAAGCCTAAGCGTGTATTTAAGGTAGCTGATGCACATGCAGGCAAGATGACAGATGCTAGAAAGCAAGTGGTTGACTATCTAGCACTCAAACAGCAGCCCAAAACCCAAGCGCAGATTAAAGACGCCATCGGCACGAACTATTCTATCATTAAAAAGATGACCGAAATTGGTATGTTGGAAGAGGCGTTCATTGCGCCTGATGAGGTGCAGATTACGCCTTTAGAGATTGCGCCAGCGCAGCGCACGCTATCAGATCAGCAGCTAGAAGCCGCAGAAAGATTAGTAGAGCATATTAAAGCCCAGAAATTTAGTGCCACTTTGTTGGATGGAGTGACGGGTTCAGGTAAAACCGAAGTATATTTTCATGCCATTCGTCATATTTTAGAGGCTAAAACGGGGCAGGCACTGGTGATGTTGCCAGAAATTGCGCTGACAACGCAGCTATTATCGCGTATTCAAAAGGAATTTGGCATTGAGCCTATTGTGTGGCACTCAGGTATTTCACCTAAAAAGAAGGCTGAGAGCTGGCGCGCCATTCAAACGGGCGAAGCAAGGTTGGTGATTGGTGCGCGTTCGGCGTTGTTTCTACCTTATGATGCGCTCAAGCTGGTGGTGGTGGATGAGGAGCACGACCCTTCCTTTAAACAAGAAGAAGGTGTGTTGTATCAAGCGCGCGATATGGCGGTGATGCGCGCTTCGATTGAGCAGATATCTATTATATTAGCATCGGCGACTCCATCGCTTGAAACGATGGTGAATGTTGAGCAAGGTAAATATGAGAAGCTCACTTTGCCCTCTCGCTTTGGTGAGGCGGTGTTGCCAGAGGTCGAAATTGTCGATATGCGCAGCAATCGTATCAATGCGAGTTCGTGGATTTCAGAGCCGCTAAAGCTGGCAATGGCAGAAACGCTTGCCAAGGGGCAGCAAGTGTTGCTGTTTTTAAATCGCCGAGGTTATGCGCCACTAACATTATGCCGCGCCTGTGGGCATCGCATGCAGTGCCCAAATTGTTCTGCATGGCTGGTGGAGCATCGCATGCCACCTAAAATGCTATGCCATCACTGTGGCTATCAAAAAGCGATTCCATCTGAATGCCCAGAATGTCATGAAAAAGACAAACTAGCGGCATGTGGCCCAGGGGTAGAGCGCCTAAGAGAGGAAGCGCAAGCACTTTTTCCGCAATGTGAGGTGGTGATGTTAAGTAGTGAATCTACGTCATCTGCTGGTGCGTTAGAGCAAATTGTAGGACGCATTGAATCGGGCAAAGTGGATATTATCATTGGCACGCAGATGGTGGCCAAAGGGCATCACTTTCCTGCGCTCACCCTTGTGGGGGTGGTGGATGCTGATTTAGGCTTGGCAGGCGGTGATTTGCGTGCCGCCGAGCGTACCTATCAATTACTGCATCAGGTTTCAGGGCGAGCAGGTCGTGAAAAAGACAAAGGCAAAGTGCTAGTGCAAAGCTATATGCCCGATAATATGGTGATAAAAGCCATGGCGGGACATGATAGGGATGTCTTCATGCAAGAAGAGCGTGCAAGCCGAGAATATATGAGTGCGCCGCCTTTTGGGCGTATGGCGGGGGTGATTATCTCTGGCAAGAATGAGCAACTAGTCAAGAAAATGGGGCACGTGATTGTACAAAATATGCCACGGCATGATGATGTGACTACCTTCGGCCCAGCGCCTGCGCCACTTTCATTAGTGCGTCAAAATTTTCGTTATCGCGTGTTGGTGAAGGCGGCAAAAAGCTTTCCGTTGCAACGTGCTTTGCGCCATATGCTTGCACAGATAAAAGTGCCGTCGACCATCCGTGTGAAAGTCGACATAGACCCTTACTCGTTCATGTAAATTGCATGCGTTAGATTTTTTGCTACTTGCGCGATATATGGCTTGATGTTTAACGCCAATTAAAACGCGAATGCCGCCCTTTAATACTTGCAAGCTCAGGCTCAATATGCTAAACATGCCGCGCCTGAAAATAAAAACAGGCAAAAATCCACTTGGGAAGATACTAATCAGTTAGGGAAACGGACCTATGGCCTCGTCTCGCACTATCGTTGCAAAGCGCTATGCTAAAGCGATTTTTTCGCTCGCAAAATCCAAGAAAAAACAAGATAAAGTAGCAGAAGATTTGCAAGCTGCGAATAGCGCTATTGCAGAATCTAAAGATTTGCAAGCAGTATTGCTTGCACCTATCTATTCACGCGACAATCAGTCTGGCGTGATAGGTGCTGTTGCTAAAAAATTAAAAGCCGATGAAATTTCAAGCAACTTTTTAAAAGTGTTGGCTGAAAATCGTCGCTTAGATGCGCTTGATGCAATCACAGAAGAGTTTAATGCATTACTTCGTGAAGAAAAAGGCGAAGTGTTGGCGAGAGTGACTTCTGCTGTGTCGCTTAAAGCTGCGCAAAAGAAAGAAATTCAAGCGAAGTTAAAATCGTCGCTTGGAAAGAAAGTAGAAATTGACGTGCAGGTGGATGAAAGCCTGCTTGGTGGATTGGTAATCCGCTTGGGTTCAACTATGCTAGATGCTTCGGTGGCTAGTAAATTAGAGCGCATGCGTGAATTAAGTAAAGAAGCCGTTGCTAACCTATAGTTTTTTGAGTTTTTAAGGGAGTTTATCACATGCAGATTCGTGCAGCTGAAATTTCAGAAATCCTTCAGGATCAAGTGTCAAATTTTAATGGCGCTCCTGAATTAAAAGAAGTTGGTCAAGTGACCACTGTAAAAGACGGTATTGCCGTGGTTTATGGTCTAGATAATGTTCAAGCCGGTGAAATGGTTGAGTTTACAGGTGGCGTTAAAGGTATGGCGCTTAACCTAGAAGAAGATAACGTGGGTATCGTAATTTTCGGAAGTGACCGTGACGTAAAAGAAGGCGACGTTGTTAAACGTACCAAAGAGATCGTACAAGTTCCTGCTGGTAAAGAGTTGCTTGGTCGCGTAGTTGATGCGCTAGGTAATCCAATTGATGGTAAAGGCCCGCTTAAAGCGAAAGAATTCCGTCGTATTGAAACAAAAGCACCTGGTATTATTGCTCGTAAATCAGTACATGAGCCAGTGCAAACCGGTATTAAAGCGGTGGATGCGTTAATTCCTGTCGGTCGTGGTCAGCGTGAGTTGATTATTGGTGACCGTCAGACAGGTAAAACAGCAGTAGCGATTGATACTATCATTAACCAGAAATCAATCAATGCTGGTAACGATGAAAGCAAAAAACTTTACTGCGTATATGTAGCGATTGGCCAGAAACGTTCTACTGTTGCTAAAGTGGTAAAAAAATTAGAAGAAGCGGGTGCGTTAGAATATACCATCGTGGTAGCTGCGACAGCTTCTGATCCTGCTCCTATGCAGTTCCTTGCGCCATATACTGGTTGTGCAATGGGTGAATATTTCCGTGATAATGGCATGCATGGTTTGATCGTATATGATGATCTTTCTAAGCACGCTGTGGCGTATCGTCAAATGTCACTCTTGCTTCGTCGTCCTCCGGGTCGTGAAGCGTATCCTGGTGACGTATTCTACCTACACTCTCGTTTATTAGAGCGTGCAGCGAAGCTTTCGGATGAAGAAGGTTCAGGTTCATTAACCGCACTTCCAATCATTGAAACACAAGCGGGTGACGTATCTGCGTATATCCCAACCAACGTGATTTCAATTACCGATGGTCAGATCTTCCTAGAAACAGACTTGTTCTATAAAGGTGTGCGTCCTGCGGTGAATGTGGGTCTTTCAGTGTCTCGTGTAGGTTCTGCAGCGCAAATTAAAGCAATGAAACAAGTGGCGGGTTCAATTAAACTTGAGCTAGCACAGTTCCGTGAAATGGAAGCATTCTCACAGTTTGGTTCAGATCTTGATGCAGCTACTCAAAAACTACTAGGTCGCGGTCAGCGTTTGACAGAGCTTTTAAAGCAAGGTCAGTATTCTCCGCTTGTAGTTGAAGAGCAAGTAGTAGTGATTTATGCTGGTGTAAGAGGCTATCTGGATAAGATTCCTGCGAAAGATGTGGTGCGTTTTGAGCAAGCGTTACTTTCAGAATTCCATGCGAAGCATAAAGATATCTTAGATGCAGTTCGCACCGAGCAAAAACTAAGCGATGAAACCGAAAGCAAGCTTAAAGCTGCTTTAGAGAAATTCGTAAAAGTATTTGCGTAAGAGAAAAAGAGAGGGCGAGGCTTGGCCTTGCCCCCCTTTGTTTTAGCAATGAATAACGAGATACTAGTAATTAGACATGGCTAACTTAAAAATATTAAAAATGCGTATCGCGAGCGTTAAATCGACGCAAAAGATCACCAAAGCCATGAAAATGGTGGCTGCATCGAAATTGCGTCGTGCACGGGAGCGTGCTGAAGAAGCGGCGCCATATGCAGAGCGCATGGAGCGTATGTTATGCACATTGGCGGCTTCAGTGGTTGATCCTGCTGCTGCACCTGCGCTTTTGGTGGGTAACGGCAATGATGATACACATTTACTTGTAGCAATTGGTTCTGACCGTGGCTTATGTGGTGGACTCAATACCGCGCTTGTGAAGCAATTAAAGTTAAAAACCGACGCGTTGGTGGCGCAAGGCAAGAAAGTCAAAATCATCACCGTTGGTAAAAAAGCATACGAGCAATTGGTGCGTGGATATAAAGAATATATCATTGAGCGCGTGGATGGCCTAAGTGGTGCAAAAGTGATTGGCTTTGACGAAGTAGAAGAAGTGGCTAAAAAGATTATCAGCCTTTATGCTGCTGGTGGGTTTGATGTGTGCACCCTTTACTATAACACCTTTAAAAGTGCGTTAGAGCAGATTCCAACAGCTCAACAGCTTATTCCTCTTGAATTGCCTGCTGTTTCTGAAGGCGACGCTCCTAAATCTGCTGCCAATGCAGTTTATGATTATGAGCCGGGTGAGAAAGAGATTTTAGAAGCCTTATTACCGCAAAATATTGCGATTCAATTGCTACATGGTTTGCTTGAAAATTCAGCAAGTGAACATGGCGCACGTATGACCGCAATGGATAATGCAACGCGTAACGCGGGTGATATGATTAAACGCCTAACCTTAGTGTATAACCGTACACGTCAGGCGGCAATTACGACAGAATTAACTGAGATTATCTCAGGTGCTGAATCGCTGAATGGTTAATGAAGCAGAAACAATAAAATATATAAGTAACTAGGGAGAACAGCCCATGGCAAAAGTGAATAAAGGTAAAGTTACACAGGTGATTTCAGCTGTTGTAGATGTACAGTTTGAGGAAGGTGGTTTACCACCAATCTTGAATGCATTAGAAGTAAAAGAAGGTGAGCGTACCATCGTACTAGAAGTGGCACAGCACCTAGGTGAAACCACCGTGCGTACCATTGCGATGGATTCTACCGATGGTTTGGTTCGTGTCGCTGAAGTGAACGATCTGGGTGGTCCACTTTGAGGTCCGGTTGG
>CAYGTX010000013.1:0-16580 GCA_964352935.1 uncultured Rickettsiales bacterium
ATAAATATGGTTTTAGCTTTCATTAAGGGGTTTTAGGAATAAGTAAAGTAATAGTAGTAGGAATAACAGAGACTTTACTGTTATCTTTCGCTGTCAAGTAGGAGGAGGTGATAAAAAAGTCTTCTTTTTCTTGAGCTGCGTAGCCTAAGGATGCAGCAAAAGAAAAGCGTGGAGAAATTTGATAACTTAAATCGCTATCAATAAATATTGCAGACGATAAAATATCCTTACCACCATCGGTGGTTGAGGCAGGAGTGTAGCTTTCATCATATTCAGGCACTGCAATACCTAAACGCGCCCTTAGTGACCAAGGGCTTCGGTCGTCACGATATTCAAAATTATCAAATGCAAACGCTTTTGGTGCAGCCATTAAAGATGCTATGCAAAAAAATAGAGCAAAAATAATACAAAGAAATCGGCGCATTTTCTTACCAGCAAGTATGAAAAGGTTATTATGTTATTATAGGACGAATTCATTGAAGACACAATATGAAGATGTAAGAAAAATATACACTACTAAATATAGATGTTTAGTGTTGTGGCTTCAGCTAGTGCTTTGAAGCAAAAAAAGCTTTGTAGTCGCTTTCTTTGAAGCCAATCATCATCTTATTGTTGTGCGTGACGACAGGTCGTTTAATAAGTGTTGGGTTACTCAGCAGAATATGAATGGCGTTACCTGAAGAGATTTGTTTTTGATCATTTTCAGAAAGCGTACGCCAAGTGGTGCTTCTGCGATTCACTAGCTCATCCATGGATGTTGTTTCTAACCATTCGTTTAATAAATTTGGGTTTATTCCATCTTCTCTTAAATCATGGAACTGAAAAGGTATGTCATTCTCATCTAACCATTTCTTGGCTTTTTTCACGGTATCACATTGCTTGATACCAAAAATTATAGTCATAAAATGCTCCAAAAAAACATAATATTATTGATAGTAGAGTGGGTAATTATAGCTAGGGCTATTATGGGGTGACGGAGTGCCATAAATAACTGGGTTATCTGCGCCGTGGTTATAAGATGGATAGTTTTGACCGTTACCATAAATGTAGTAATTATCCATATCTTGTGGATAAGTAGGAACCCAAACAGGAGGAGGCATATAACGAGAAGGTGGATAGCGATGTTTTGAAGGGTCATATTCTATTGCGGAATATGTTGTGCAGCTTGCTGTAGCAAGCACCGATAAACATAGTATAATAGCTTTTAAAGCTCGCAAGTGCATAACCCATCCATATGACACTAAATAATGGCGATAGTGTATAATTTTTACAGTTATTTGACAATAGAAGATGTTATTTATTAAACTAGTGATACGATAGTATAAAAGCAGAAAGGAATTTAAGAGATAATGCGTTATTTTATATATACGGCTTTAATGTTAATAATGATAGCTTTTGAGTTGCCTTCTGCAAATGCATACACAGATATACTTTGTGCAGAAGACGAAAAATGCACGCTGTGTAGAGAAGATATATATTGTCAGAGATGTTACTATAAATGTGCAAATAAATATGGAAAAATTGAAGGGGATGTTAAATTTGCATATCGCCTTAAGAACAACGAATTAAGAGCGCTTATTTGCTACAAAGCGTGTTGGGACGAAGAGGTGGATATTCAAATTAGAGAGAACAGTAGTGGTCATAAAGCGAATAAAAGCTATCATAAAAAACGTGAAGTGCCATCCAAATAGATGACAAATAAAAAGATTTAGTTTAGGTTACAACAACGTTTGAGCGGTTCACCTAATACGAAATCAATCATGTATTCAAAAAATATTGCCATTATCATTCCTGCACGTATGGAATCTACTCGTTTTCCAGGTAAGCCATTGGCTGAAATTTCCGGAAAACCAATGATTATGCGTGTGGTAGAGCGCGCATTAGAGGCCAATATTGGCGATGTTTGGGTGGCCGCGTGTGAACAAGAAGTAATGGATGTTGTCTTATCTATGGGCGCTAAAGCCGTGATGACCGATAAAGCATTGCCTTCAGGTAGTGATCGTATTTATCAAGCATTAGAACGAATAGGCAAAGATTACGATACTATTATCAATGTTCAGGGTGATTTGCCTACGATAGACCCAGAGACAATTAAAGCGTCACTCTCACTTCTTGAAGAGACAAATGCAGATATTGCAACACTTGCTGCTGTTATTAAAGAAGAACGAGAGAAAAGCGACCCAAATGTTGTGAAGGCAATTATCGCAGGTGATACATTGGAAAAGAATCACGGTCGTGCATTATACTTCACGCGTGCTACAGCGCCTTACGGTGAAGGAAACTTATACCACCATATAGGGCTTTATGCATATAAAGCTCAGGCACTCAAACAGTTTATCGCTTTAAAACCATCCGCATTAGAGCAACGCGAGAAACTTGAGCAATTAAGAGCATTAGAAAATGGCTTGCACATTGAAGTGGGTGTGGTAAATAGCGTGCCACTAGGTGTTGATACACCTGAAGATGTTGCACGTGTAGAAAAGATTATAACAAATCAATAACCAAGAGAGTAGGCAAATGAGCGAAATAAAATTTGATGTTGTAGCAGTTGGTAACGCCATTGTGGATGTGATAGCGAAGGTGGAAGATAGCTTTCTAAATCAGCATGGGCTTGCTAAAAAAGGCATGACACTCATTGATGAATCTCAAGCAGAAACAATTTATAATGCGATGCCTCCTGCAACACAGATGTCAGGTGGAAGTGCTGCAAACACAGTGGCGGGTATTGCTTCGTTTGGTGGGCGCACCGCTTTTATTGGTAAAGTAAGGGATGATGAGCTGGGTAAAGTATTTGCACACGACTTACGCTCTCTTGGTGTAACCTATAACACATCACTAGCACCGGCTGGTGCAAAAACAGCAAGATGCTTAGTGTGTGTTACTTCTGATGCTGAACGCACTATGGCAACATATTTAGGTGCTACTCGTGGCATTACCCCAGTAGATATTGATAAAGACATCGTAGCTGCTGGAAAGATAACCTACCTTGAGGGTTATTTGTGGGATGAGGATAATGCAAAAGATGCCATTAAATCTGCCATGCAAATTGCAAAAGCGAATGGTCGTAAAATTGCTTTCACACTGTCGGATTTGTTTTGTGTAAATCGTCACCGTGAAGAGTTCTGGGAGCTTATTGAAAATGATGTAGACATTCTTTTTGCTAATGAAGCGGAATTTAAAGCATTGGGTGAGGGTGATAATTATGATGCGATTGTAAACCGTATTTTAAGCCGCTGCGAAGTTGTGTGCTTAACCAAAGGTGATAAAGGTTCTACTATTCTCACGCCATCAGAAACCATCGAAATAGCGCCACTTAAGGATTTGGAAATACAAGACACAACAGGTGCTGGCGATTTATACGCCGCTGGATTCTTATTTGGTTATACCAACGGATACAGCCTTGAACAATCGGGTAAACTAGGTTGCCATGCAGCAAGTGAAGTGATTCAAGATATGGGCGCACGCCCAATGGCAAAGCTTTCAACGTTGATTGAAAAAGCAGCAGCATAAATAATAGGAGAGACTTTAGTTATGGCAAATGTAGCAGTGATTGGTTCCCAGTGGGGTGATGAAGGTAAAGGCAAAATCGTAGATTGGCTTTCAGAACGTGCAGATGTAGTGGTGCGTTTTCAAGGCGGTCATAATGCAGGCCATACGCTCGTGATTGATGGAGTGGTGCATAAATTAAGTTTATTGCCATCTGGTGTGGTGCGTGGCGGTAAAGTTTCGGTGATTGGTAATGGTGTGGTGATTGATCCTCATGCATTATTAAAAGAAATTGAAAGTGTTAGAAAGAATGGTGTTGAAATTTCGCCAGAAAGTCTTGTAATTGCAGAAAACGCTACACTCATTCTAAGCCTACATCGTCAGATTGATAACATCGCAGAACTTGGACGTGGTGCTGCTAAGATTGGTACAACTGGTCGAGGTATTGGGCCAGCATACGAAGATAAAGTGGGTCGTCGTGCCATTCGTGTATGCGATTTGAATGATGAAAAAATATTAAAGCAACGTGTTGAAGCATTGGTTGCTCACCACAATGCGATGCGTCGTGGCTTAGGTGCAGAAGAAGTGAATGTCTCCGATATTATGGAAGAGTTGCTTTCAATCAAAGATGAGATTCTTCCTTATGCACAACCTGCATGGAAAAAACTTTATGAATTAAGTGATCAAGGTAAGCGCATTTTATTTGAAGGCGCACAAGGCGTGATGCTTGATGTGGATCATGGTACTTATCCTTACGTTACCTCATCATCAACCGTTGCGGGACAAGGCTTTTCAGGTTCTGGTCTTGGTGTTGGTAAGATGAATTATGTGCTTGGTATTACCAAAGCATATACCACACGCGTTGGTAGTGGTCCTTTCCCGACTGAGCAAGATAATGAAGTGGGTACGCGCTTAGGTGAGCGCGGTCATGAATTTGGAACTGTGACGGGAAGAAAACGTCGTTGTGGTTGGTTTGATGCAGTGCAAGTAAGACAAGTATGTAGAATTTCAG
The DNA here is from genome assembly GCA_964352935.1 of uncultured Rickettsiales bacterium. Classification (GTDB taxonomy): domain Bacteria; phylum Pseudomonadota; class Alphaproteobacteria; order Rickettsiales; family CAYGPX01; genus CAYGPX01. The sequence continues at coordinate 4,499 of CAYGTX010000013.1, forward strand.
GCATGAATGGTATCGCATTGACGAAACTTGATGTGCTTGATGGTTTTGAAACACTCAAAATTTGTACTGGTTACCGCTATAATGGAGAGTTGTTAGATTATCTTCCTGCATCGATTACTGCACAGGATTCGGTTGAGCCAATTTATGAGGAAATGGATGGTTGGTCTGAAACCACTGCAGGTGCTCGTAGTTTTAAAGATTTACCAGCAGCAGCGGTGAAATATACAAGACGTATTGAAGAGTTAATTGAAACGCCAGTAGCAATTCTTTCTACAAGCCCTGAAAGAGAAGATACTATTTTGGTAAGAGATCCATTTAAAGAGTAATCATTTGTTGCCTTTTTTTTGAACGCATGCCATTCTCAAAAGTGGTGAATAGGTAATTATATTTCCTATAAATGGGTGTTTGTTTTAAAGGTAAATGATGGCAGATATGCTTTCAAAAGATATAGATGTTGAAAGTATGGGTGCTGCATCGGCAAATCAAGATGCTACTCAAGACTCAGACTCGTCGCTCAAAGATAGTGATAGTGAACTCTTTATTTTAAAAAGAAAAGATTTGAGGGTACTTGTATCTAACCAAACTGATGTTTTGGCGGGAAGATATAAGATTCAAGGTAGTGAGCCTTTAAAAGATTTTACTACTTCTTTTGCTGATGCGTTTCGCGTTTTAGACCAAAAAGATAAAAACAATATTGATATTTATGGCTTAGTTTTAGATAGGCGTTATCCTATCCGCTTGAAAGAAATCAATGCACTATTAGAAAAGAAGCAAGAAGGTTTATGCAATATACTGGCAGCATCTCTTGTGAATCTTTCTTTTAAATCAGGAAGTTCTTACGTTGTCATTGTAGAAAAACCAAAAGGTATTTCTCTTGCACAACATATTCAACAACATGGCGCTACTTCAGAAGAATTTATTGTTCAAAAAATTATTTCTCCCGTCAATGATGTACTCTCTTTTTTGCATAAGAATAAGGTGATGCATGGGCGAATTAATTTAAATAATATCTATATTGATGAAGCACAGAAAATACACGTGGTTGAATGTATATCCAGTATATGTGGCTTTCATCAACATGTACTTTACGAGCCATTGCCGCGCGCTCCTTGCTTACCAGAAGCAAAAGGAGCAGGTGATTATAAAGCAGATTATTATGCACTTGGTGTGATAGCTAACCTAATGTTGCTCTCGGGAAATCCGTATGCAAAACTCAGTGAAAAAGATGTGTTGCAGTTGAAATTCACGCAAAGTACATATGCAATGCTGTCAAAGAATCTACAACTTTCACCACATATGCTTGATATGTTAAGAGGTACTATCAATGATCATTCCAGTGAGTTATGGAATCACATTGAGATGACCGATTGGTGTAAAGGCAGAAGGTTTAACTTGCTGCCTCAATCCAGCAGAACAGATGCTACACGTTCGATAGAGTTTAATGGTTATAACTATATTAACCGTAAACATCTTGCTAATGACTTGGCTCTTAATTGGACGGAGGCAAAAGCATTTGTAGTTCAAGAAAGACTTAATAAATGGATTGAACGCAGTGTACAAGATAGTGATCTTGCGGAGCAGCTCTTGAGCTTGCAAGGTCGAGCAGGCAAACAAGTTTATACAGAAGGTTTTGATAGCATTGATTTGCTTGTTGCTGAAACCATTTTGTTATTAGATCCAAATGGCCCCCTAAGGATTAAAAACTTAGTGACGTCAATTGATGGTCTTGGTTCACTTCTTGCTTATGCATATGCAAATAACAAAAATGAAATGAAACATTTTGTGAGATGTATTCTAGAATTTGGTATCATCTTTGACTGGTCAAATATTTCGCCAAAGCTTTCTGATGGCAGGTATCAGCAGACTTTATTCACCCTTCAACGTTGTTCAGATATGATTTCAAAGCGCGGCTATGGTTTTGAATTAGAGCGATGCCTTTACGAGATGAACACCAGCCTTTCTTGTCAAAGTAGTCAAGTATTTGATGCTACAATATTAACCATTGATAGGTTACTTCAGTTCCTAAATGATGCCCCTAAGTTGGATGGTGATCTGATTGATAAACATATTGCTGCTTTTGTTGCTAATCGTGTGGAGTTACCAAGTGCTATCCGTGTAAAATCACTGAAAAACTTTCCAGATTTAGCAAATCATATTCATATTCAGAGTTTAGCTCTTTATGCACTTGCTCAACAGAGATCTGGTATGAGTAAATTGCCTGGCCTTGCAGAAAAATTACAACAAAGATTAGAAGAAATCATAGAGCTTTTCCATAGCGCTAAAATTAGAGATGAAATATACAGCCAGTTAAAGGATCCAGTAAAGAAAGGTATGTTGGTACAAATTCTCAAAGTTCTAACAAATGTAAATTATGTGTTTAAAGACAGGCATGGTTTTAGAAAAGCGAAAAAAGATTATTATTTAAAAACACAACATATATTGAGTTTAAATAATAAACGTGCCATTGCAAATATGGGGTATCGCTATGGCTTACAGCTTGCAGTGATGCTATCGTTCTTAGTGGCAACTATCACTACACTCACACTCATTATAAAAGTGTTTTAAACATGGCCGAAACCGAAGCAAAAAAAGAAGTAAATGTTAGTTCAGGCAATTCATCGCAATTGCTAGGGATTAATATTGTTGGAAAGATAGTTGGTCTTATTGTTATTATATGGCTGGTGAGTGCCTCTTATTGGGCATTTGGCTTTTTTGTATTAGGTATGATGCCTGCTATTTTATCGATGCTGTTTGATAGGGGAGCTGGAAGATTTGCATCTAAAACGGTATCTGCTTTTAACTTTGTTGGTATTGTGCCATTTCTCTTTGAAATAGCACAGGCCTTTGATAGATCACTTGCGGCGCAGCGCCTGATGTTAGATTTTTGGGTGTGGGTGGTTGTTTATGGAACAGCCAGCCTAGGTTGGGTAACTATATGGTTGTTTCCACAAATAACTGTAATTATTTATGCTCTTCGTGCAGATACTAAAATTAATAAATTAAAAAAAGAAAGAGACGAACTGATTGAAGAGTGGGGAGAAGAGGTGAAAGAGGGTACAAAGCTAAAAAATAAAAAGCCTAAACCTAAATCATAATTAGCAGTCTTTGTAATGGTAAAACTTAAAGAGTGCAATCTCCATCCCAAGTTCCTGTAGCGCAAAGACATACATCATTAGTGGTGTCAAAACTCCCTCCACCAGGGCAGCTTGGTCCATCCCAGCCTGTTTCAGCATCTGCTAAATCTCCGAAATAATCGATACATAGTATCTGAATGCCCCACAATAAACCTAATACTAGATCACTACCTGAATTTTTACTTTGTACATCGGTTGAAAGCTTAAATTGGTTAATACCATTTTCTGAGTTATCAAGCACATCAATTTCAGTGTTGCTTAGATTCTGTAAGTAAGTTGAATTTTCATTGCAAGCACCAACAGAAACAACTGTGCCAATAGGGTCAAGAGCAATATTTCCTATCTGTGATTTGGTTTTAAAAGATATAATATCTGAATTCACAGAGTTGGTGAGAGTGAATTGGAAGGTTGTATCCCCATCTGAGTTTTCGTTATCAGCTCCTCCCTTTGCAACGCCGCTTGCAAGGTATCCACCAATGCCATCGGGCCCATGACTGACCAATACATAAGCGGCTTCGGTTGTTAAATTTTCAGCACTTTCATTTTCAACTATCAAGTCGGCAGTTCCTGTTGAAAAATCTTGTGCGGTACAACTTGTTGCTTCAGTTGGATCAGATTCATCCGTATCATCTCCACAAAGAGCATCACTAATATGATATGAAAATTGTTGCCCCCAGCCATCATACCCATATTCTTCATCCAACCCTAATGTGATTACAGGTGGCATTCCAGAGCTAAGACTACAACTAATATTCGTCAGGTTGACAGCATTTGCCTCTCTTGCAAAATCGTAATTTCCACTACCAGATGCGCGTGATCCATCGGGTCTCACTAAAGGGTCTGCTGGGCAGGGGAGCTTTGATTCTGATATGTAGAAGTTTGATATTGCCTTCTCAATGCTTACCATTCGTTCTCGTGTAGTTGCAATTTTCTCTGCATTATTTAGATTAGTTGGCTTTGCCCATACTAAATAACCAACGGCTACTGTGGCTGCAACACTAATAGCTACCGCCAGCTCAATAATACTAAAGCCGAGATTCTGAGGGTGATAACGCATTTTTTTACGAGTGATATGAGGCATTAAACTACCATGTTCCCTGTTTTCCTTCCTTTTTATAGTATATCGCAAGAAAATTAAGAAACTATTAACAGAGTGTGTGAATTGCTTTTTTTTCTATTGTGAGACAGTTATAAAATGGCTTCAACCTGTTTTACGGCATCAGCGGTGCCAATATGATACCACTGTGCGTCATGCACTAGTCCAAAAATTCTATGAAGCGTACCATCTTGTTGGAGTGCATTCTTATAAAGCACATTGAGCGAAAATGGTTCTTCCTTCATGCCGTAAAACACTGTTGGATTGATTATTTGTATGCCTGTATAGACATATGGAAGCTCTATCGATTCAGTGTTTCTAAGCTGTGCATTTTCCGTGAGTGCGAAATTACCTTTTCCATCAAAGCCAAAGGCTTTATCTAGTGGTTGCAGAAGTAATAGTGCATCCATCTTCTCGCTATCCCACATGTCTGCAAGCCTTTGCAATGCAGGGGTTTTTCCGTCTTTCCAAATAATATCACTATTGATGGTGTAGATAGGGTGGTTACCAAGCAATTCTTTGGCATGAAGAATGCCACCACCTGTTTCCAGAAGCGTTTCTTCGTGCGAAATATCGATATGAGGCAATCTGTTTTCTTGTAAACGTGATGCGATATAGTGCTTAACAATATCTGCTTTATAGTGAGTATTAACGACGGCTTTATTAACCTTTGCTTCTTCAAGTGCATCTAATGCACGGGCAAGCATGGTTTTACCGTTTATCGGAATCATAGGCTTGGGCATATGGTCTGTAAGTGGACGCATACGCTTTCCCATGCCAGCAGCAAACACCATTGCAGTGGAAGGTTTAGGCACTAGCTGCTACCTCTTTTGGTATCACAATACTTTCTGGCAAGCGTTTATCTTTGGGTGCAATGCGGTCAATCCATGTTTTTAACTCTGCAAGGGCAGGGTGTGAAAGATCATTTTCTAAGTGATTCCATACACGAGGTAGATACGATAAATAACGCGATTTCTTATCTCTAATAGCAAGGCGACAGAAAATCCCAATAATTTTACTATTGCGTTGTGCGCCTAGCACCGCATAAGTTGTTTTAAATGCTTCTACATCAATGATGTCACTTTGCTCGATAAAATAATCAAGCATCTTGCTCTGTGTTTTAGCGGATACATCACGCCTTGCATCTTCAAGCAGCGATACCAAATCATATGCTGGCGAGCCCAAGAGTGCATCTTGAAAGTCCAACAATCCAACGGCTGCGATGCCTGAATTCTCATTTATCCACATTAAATTATCAGCATGAAAATCACGATAGACGGTCACCGGTTTTTGCGCATATGTTCGTGGGTAAAGCGTTGCCCAAATCTCTAAAAACTCTTCACGCAGAATGTCTATAGAGCCTTTATTATACAAACCAATAAACGGAAGATACCAATCAATAAAGAGTAAAATTTCGCGCTTTAGTATGGGTTCGTTATATGGTGCAAGTTCATCAGGAAAGTGCGTAGCTTTTTGAAGCCTTATCAATGCATCAATGGCATTCTTATAAAGGCTTTCTTCATTATACTGTGAGGAAAGGGAAGAATTTCCATTAAGAATTTTAGTGAAGCTATCATTGCCAAAATCTTCAAGCAATAGAAAGCCATTTTCTTCATCAGAAGCAATAATTTCAGGTGCGCTTAGGCTTAAAGAGCGAAGATATGCATCAATCTTAACAAAAGGTCTCACATCCTCTTGTGGAGGAGGTGCATCCATTAAAATAAGTTTTTTGCCATTATGTGTAATGCGCTCGTAACATCTAAAAGATGCATCACCAGGAATTTTATCTCTTTTACAGTGAGATAATCCACTTTCTTCTAAAAATGCAACAATTAATGCTTCTCTGTTTGTTACCATTTATTCACTTCCTTTGCTAACTCATACCCTAATGGTACATTTGTGTTGAATGTTACTTCGCGAGTGAAGCTTTCATTGTCTGAATTATTCAATAAATTAAAGTGTATCCGCAATCTATTTTCAGGTAAATAATTATATGCTATTTCAGGCCATTCAATAAGGGTGATAGCGTCTTCAAGTGCATCATCTATTCCAAGTTCAACCAGCTCAGATTCATCTTTTAATCTATAAAAATCGCAATGCCAAATAGGTGTTTTGTTTGCTTCTTCATAATGTTGAACGAGTGTAAATGTGGGGCTAGTAACATGCATGTCTTTTCCCATATAATGGTTGATTACCATTTGTGAGAAAGTAGTTTTACCTGCCCCTAAAGTGCCTTCAAGACAAATGACATCACCACACGATAAATAAGAGGCAACTAGTGAGGCGAACTTATCGCTCTCTTCTAGGTTTTTTAAATATAATTGGTGTGAATTATTGCTCATTTTCTATTAGTAGATTTTTGTTATTACGTTTCAAATAGCAGGTTACTTTTGTGCCTTCATCAGATTTAGATTCTAATTTAATACGTCCACCATGAAGTTCTACAATGTTCTTTGCAACGGAAAGACCAAGCCCTGCACCTGAAATACTTTTTCTGGAAGCCCACTGCGTTTTATGAAACTGCTCAAATACTTTTTCTTGTTCGTCGGTTGCAATACCAATACCATTATCTTCTACCCAAAACATCACTTCACCTTTAGAAGATGATTTAGCACCTAATATAATATTGCCCTCAGGTGGTGTAAATTTAAGAGCGTTATTAAGCAGGCTAAGTGCAATCTGACGCACGCGTTTTTCATCACCTAGCAACAGACCTGTATCTTTTGATATGTCTAAGCTGATTGGCGCAAATGCTTCATCTTTATGGCTTTCTTCAACAAATGTTTTCATGCGAATAAGCAGCGGTTCAAGTTCAAACATTTTGACATCAAGCGTCATTTGTCCCGCGCCCATGGTTGAGAGGTCAAGAATATCATTAATAAGAGCCATCAGTTGGTTGGAAGATTTATGAATATTCTCAACATAATAATTCTGCTTATCATTTAACTTTCCAGGCACTTGCTGTAATAACATTTCAGACAAACCAAGCACTGATGTAAGTGGAGTGCGAAGTTCGTATGAGACGTTCGCTAAAAACTCAGTTTTCACTCTGTCTGCTTCTTCGAGAGCTTCATTGCGCTCACGCAATGAACGTTCTACTAAAATAGAATCAGTGATATCCATATACGAAATAAGCGTTCCACCATCTGGTAGAGGCACGGTGGTGCGGTCAAAAATTCGTCCATCAGTCATATCAAGGCGGCGGCTGTGCCCTTCACGGTTTGTCATATCGGAGATGAGTTTATCTCTGAGTGTGTCCCAGTTTTTACCATGCTTGAACAAGTGCTTTGACTGGTCTAAAAGAGATGAAATATGTGGTTCACCTTCTAATGATTTAGGGGTATGTCCTAAAATGTGCATATAGTTAGGGTTGTACAGTTTTAGTCGTCCATCTTCTCCAAATACGGCAACACCTTCTTTTAAATTATCAAGTGTAGTTTGTTGCACTGCAATAAGTGTATTATAAGAGCGTTCAATCGCTAAGCGATCAGACATATCTTCGTATGAAAATAATAAGCCACCCAAGGCGTGCGGTATCACAATTACGCGAAGGGCTCGTCCATCAGGTAGATAAAAGAAATCATTAAATGGCTTGATAAGGTCTTTAAAAAGTTGGAGCTGCTGCGTTCTAAATTCTTTGAAATTTGCCTGCTCTGGTAACTTACGGCGCTCTCTTAATGTTTCTAAAACCTCTGCATAAGTTGGATGCTGGTTTAGCCAGTTTTCTTCTAATCCCCACAATGTACAAAAAGCGTTATTAAAGAACTTAAGGCGTGTGTCACCTCCATAAATAGCCATAGCACTCGAGGAGCTTTCTAATAATTCACTATGAGCAGAAACATGAAGTTCAATTTCTTTTTCAACCTTTTCAATGCCTGAAATATCTTGTGCCGTACCAATAAGCATTTCTTCTTCTAATAAAGGAATTTCGCTGATTTCATAGAGACGACGTTGTCCACCTTTGATAAGGTGTTGTTGTTCTTTTCTAAGTGATTTATCTTCCCATGCTTTTTTGGCTAGCTTTTTTGCATCGTCATACATTGAAAGATTTTTGTCATTTCCTGACGGGCTATGTTCTATAAAACGGCTATAAGCATGATTATGATATTTGATATCCAGTTCTATATTTCGCTGCCAAACAGGAATAGGGAGGGCATTAAGCACATTTACATACAGTGCCAAATCTTTGTTGAGGCGGTGGTTGTCATGCAAGATATAATCAAATTCAGTAATATATTCCGAGATATCGAAAAACCATAAAATAATACCTTTTGTATTACCTTTTCGATCAATGACGCGATTTGCAGAGCATTGAAAATGTTTTTCTTCACCTGCTATCTCTACGGCAAGATTGATGAGGAAGCTGTTTTTTAAGCCGTTTTTTAGCGCCTTATACTCACTCAGCAATGCTTCAGCATTGCTGCCAAAAAGAGGACATGCTTGTTCAAAGGTTGCAATGTCATTTCGTAAATGCAGCATTTTAGCTAAATTAAGTGAGAACTCGCAATGGTCACTTTTTGCATCCCAATAGTAATATCCACCAATAGAGGCAGACACGATGAGTTCTTTTAGTTCGGGATCATCTTTGGAGTGGCGGCGTTTCACGCGCCATATATGAAAGAGTAGAAAAAGACATATTACTGCCATCATCACAAAAATGAAGATAAACAAGGCGGTAACTTCAATTTCGCTAAAGGCGGTTTGTGCGTGTCCTGCAAACGGAATCATCACATACGAAAACCACGTGGCGAGTAAGATATAATAGTGAGAAAAATGTTTTTTCATGCGCGCTATTATAAGCCGTAATCAGCAAGTTAATTCCAGTTAAAATAGATATCTGGCTTGATGATAAGTATTAACGCGCTTTAGAGTTTTGTGCAATGGGCTTTTATCATAATAAAAGCCCATTGCGATATAATATAGACTAGTAACGGTAATGTTCAGGCTTATAAGGGCCTTCAACACTTACATCAATATAATCTGCTTGATCTTTACTAAGCTTGGTTAGTTTTGCGCCAATCTTATGAAGGTGAAGCATCGCCACTTTTTCATCGAGTATTTTAGGGAGTGTATAAACATCATTTTTATACTGGCCAGAATTCTTCCAAAGCTCGATTTGTGCCATCACCTGATTGGTGAAAGATGCACTCATCACAAATGATGGATGACCTGTTGCACAACCAAGATTTACCAAGCGCCCTTTTGCAAGCAAGATAATGCGCTTTCCATCTGGAAATTCAATTTCATCTACTTGAGGCTTCACTTCAGACCATTTAAGATTTGAAAGCGCTTCCACTTGAATTTCATTATCGAAGTGACCAATGTTACACACAATCGCACGGTCTTTCATTTCGCGCATGTGGTCGATGGTGATAATGTCTTTGTTACCTGTAGTGGTCACAAAAATATCAGCAGTCGCAACTGCATCTTCCATCGTCACTACTTGGTAGCCTTCCATGCATGCTTGAAGTGCGCAGATTGGATCAATCTCAGTAATTAAAACGCGCGCGCCTTGTCTGCTTAGTGATGCAGCAGAACCTTTACCTACATCGCCATAACCAGCAACCACAGCAGTTTTACCTGAAATCATCACATCTGTTGCGCGTTTGATGCCATCTACTAAACTCTCGCGGCAACCATAGAGATTATCAAATTTTGATTTGGTTACTGAGTCATTCACATTGATAGCAGGAACTTTTAAAGTGCCTTTCTTCGCCATTTGTACTAAGCGATGCACGCCTGTTGTGGTTTCTTCAGAAAGACCTTTTATGTCTTTCAATAAATCAGGGTGTTTTTCATGTACGATAGCAGTTAAGTCTCCACCATCATCAAGAATAAGATTTGGTTTCCATCCATTAGGACCTTCTAATGTTTGATCAATACACCATTCATATTCTTCTTCGGTCTCACCTTTCCATGCAAATACAGGAATACCAGCTGCTGCAATGGCTGCTGCTGCTTGATCTTGTGTCGAGAAAATATTGCACGAGCTCCAGCGAATGGTTGCGCCTAAATGCACTAATGTTTCAATGAGTACCGCTGTTTGAATGGTCATATGTAAGCAACCAACAATACGTGCACCTTCTAAAGGCTTGCTGTTGCCATATTCTTCACGGATTGCAATCAAGCCAGGCATTTCGGTTTCAGCAATATCAATTTCCTTTCTGCCCCATTCTGCTAATGAGATATCTGCGACTTTAAAATCTGAAAAATTAGCAGGAGCTGCTGATGCGGTCGATGCCATAAAACTGTACCTATTTGAATGAATTTGTAAATATAAGCGGTAATCATAGTTTTTTTTGTCGTTTCGTAAAGCTTAAAGCTACTATGATGTATTAAATTTTGCTAATGCTTGCGCTAAATTTATCTCTATGCCACAATATTACAACATGCAAACGACCACATAAAAGAAGTAGTTATGAAAAAAGATACCAAGATTATCCGTTCAGGCCGTCACCCATTTGCCCATAGTGGCATGGTGAATACGCCGATCTATCGCAGCTCTACTATTCTATTTCCATCGCAAGAGGCTTATCATGATGCAGAAAATGGTAGGGTTTATTATGAAACGGATAATTTTACCAGTTCACCTGATTATAGCTATGGTACATCAGGCACACCCACTAGTTTTGCGCTTCGCCAAGCATTGGCAGATTTAGATGGCGTGAAGCATGCGTTAATTTATCCTTCAGGCTTAGCTGCCATTTGCCTAACGCTTAATGCGCTCTTGCAATCGGGCGATCATATTTTAATTACCGATTCGATTTATGGGCCTACACGAAGGTTTTGTAAACAGGAACTAAAACGCTTTGGTGTTGAAACAACCTATTATGATCCAATGATTGGGCAGGGCATTAAAGACCTTATTCAGCCCAATACAAAAATTATTTTCACAGAAGCACCGGGTTCATTAACCTTTGAAGTACAAGATATTCCAGCGATTACAAAAGTGGCTAAAGCACATGAAATTATCACATTGATGGATAACTCTTGGGCAACACCGCTTTTCTTTAATCCGTTTGAGCATGGGATTGATATTGCTATTCAAGCAGGTACAAAATACATTAACGGTCACTCAGATGTGTTGATGGGCGTGGTTACATGTAATGATGAATTTTTATTTGGAAAATTGATTTCTACCTATCGTCATTACGGCGCATGTCCTTCTCCAGATGATTGCTACTTGGCAGCACGTGGTTTAAGAACACTTTCAGTGCGTTTAAAACAACATGAGCAAAATGCCTTAGCACTTGCAAAATGGTTGCAAAGCCAAAAGCAGGTGACGAAAATTCTACATCCAGCATTTGAAGATTGCGCAGGTCATGATATCTGGAAGCGTGACTTTAAAGGCTCAACAGGGCTATTTAGCATTGTGCTGGATAGGCATTATAATGAATCTGAGGTTTCAGCTTTTATTAATGGATTAGAGTATTTTGGCATTGGTGCATCTTGGGGTGGATACGAAAGCTTACTGATTCACATCACACCTTCATATGTTAGAAGTGCAACTAAATGGTCTGAGCCAAATACGGTGTTGCGCCTTTATGTTGGTTTAGAAGATGTAGAAGATTTAAAAGCTGATTTAGAAAAAGCATTTAAACGTATCGCAAAATAATGTCGGATAATATGCTCATAGTCACTATCGATAAAGCTTCGGGTACAGCGGCAACATTAACGTTTGGCGAGCAACAATATAATTGTGTTATCGGAAAGGCGGGCGCAAAATTGGCAGAAGATAAGCAAGAAGGTGATAACGCAACACCGCTTGGAATATATCGTATCATTCGAGGTTTGTATCGTTCAGAAACGCTAGAAAACCCCATCCAAAAAAGCCATGAGATAAACCGCATTT
>CAYGTX010000014.1:0-14276 GCA_964352935.1 uncultured Rickettsiales bacterium
TTCATATTTATCAAAGATTTTATGTTCCTTTCCAGCAGGGATACCTGCTCCATAATCTCTAATTTTAATAAAGAAGCCATTACTTTCTTCACCGAAATGAACATCAATTGGCGCGCCTTTTTTTGAATATTTACAAGCATTATCTAAAATATTTTGTATCACCTGCTCTGTAAGACTTTCGTCCATAAGCACTTCGCAGTTTTCTAGCGTCACATTTAAATTAACTTCTCTATTTTTAAGCCTTTGCCTTAAACGCTTAATCACACTTCTTACACATAAATATGGATCTGCATAGTTTAAGTTAAGCTTTATTTCACCACTTTCAATACGCGTAATATCTAGAATATTTGTAATAAAGCTATCAAGCCTATGGGCTTCCTCTAACGTTGTTTCAATTAACTCTTTTCGAGCGTCTGGTGTTAGAATATTATTCTTTTCCATTCGCTGATAAACACTCATTGATCCGATGATGGATGCAAGCGGTGTTTTTAAATCATGTGAGACACTCGAAAGTAATAAAGACCGTAATTTTTCCTTCTCCTCTCTTACTCTACTTTCACTCATCATCTCTGAAAGTTCAATCCGCTCTAAAATAAGAGCCGACTGATCTGCCAGCGCTCCTAAGAGGCGGCCAAACGAAGCATCTAGCTTTAAGTTTGAAGGAACCTCTAAAGCAAGAACTCCTATCTCTCCATGTTGACCAATCAATGGCTCATACCGCCAGTTCAAGCCACTTGTGTTAACTAAAGTACCAACCCCTGTTGTTCTCACCTCATCCCAACATTTATTTATTAAAAACCATTCACCCTTACTGATTTTTAGTTTTTTTGGAAATGCAAGAGAGAGCTTTCGTGGATACAAAGGCTCATTAAGAAAAAAAGCAACTTTCATCTCGAGCATCTTTTCTAGCTCAGCATTCAACATATCCAACGCTTCTTTGCGGTCATTGGTTCGGCTAATAATTCTATGAAGTGTATAAAGTGCTTGTAGCCTTCTTTCTTTTCTAGCTAACGCATTATTGCTAGCCTTACCCATCGCCCCCACAAAAGTTACAACCACTGCAGATGCAAGGAAAATGGTTAAGCTTACTCCATCTGATGCATCATCAATACCAAAATCATGGAGAGGCTTTACGTAAAAATAATGTACGACAAGATAGCTAATAACTGCAGAGTAAAGCCCTGCAAGCAAGCCATAGCGAAGTGAGCTAACAACACAAGAGATTAAAAATAATGCCGTAACATTATAAATGTTGTCTTGCCACGTGAACTTATCCATACTCATACGGAGTAATTCTGTAATGATAAACGCCAGAATAACAAAAAGTGATGTAAGAATTACGCCTCGATATGTTAGCTCATTCGAATAAACTTTCTCAAACCAACTTTTTTTATAAACTTTACCAGATAAAGGTGTTATTTGAATGTTAATATTTTGCTTATGAAATTTATTATAAACGCGCTCACTATTAGAAGTTTTAAGCTCTGAAATGAAACCTTCTTTTTCAGACTGTCCAATAATAATCGTATCAAGCTCAACATTATCATTCGCAAGCTCACCAATAAAACTTGTAATGCCATCAATAACCCTTTTTGCTTCAACTTGGCGCACTTGTGCTCCCATTTCTTCGGCAAGTGTAATTGCACTCAGCACATTATTCTGAGATTCTTTATCGAGAATATAATGATCCGCCGTTTCAACATAAAGCACTATCCATTCACAATTTAATTGCTCAGCTTTATTCACCGCAGCACGGAGTAAAACCCTCGTTCTTGGATGTTCGTCTATACAAACTAAGATTTTTTTCTGAGGCTTCATCTAACTCTTCATAATAATTAAGGGCTTACATTTAGTTATAGCTAAACCAACATACTAAAGAGAGCCATAAATATTCCATAAAGAAGTTAAATTATAAAAGAGTCTTTATTCTTTTTTTATTTTCTTGGGTACTTCTTCTCATTTCAACCTAATGGATAACACTCCATAATCATAGTCATTACACAACATTAGTTTAGGAGAAAAAAGATGAATAGTGAAATTATTGAAGGAAAATGGACACAACTAAAAGGAAGTGCTCAAAAACAATGGGGGAAGTTAACCGACGATGACCTTGATAAAGTAAATGGAAATGCCAAAATTCTAGCTGGCAAGATTCAAGAACGATATGGCAAAAGCCTTGATGAAGCAGAAAAAGAAATTTCTGAATGGCAGTCTAAAGCTTCCTAACCTATTAGTTTACTCATATCAATTGATGCTGAAATAGGCATTATCAAAAGTAATACACAATAGGAGAACTACAATGAATAAATTTGTTACAATAAGTACAACAGCATTAGCGGGATTTATCCTTTCTAGCGCAGCGTTAGCTGATAATATTAAAGATAATAAAGTAGCGCGTGATGCAAGAGGAAATTTTGTAACAAGTGTTGTTTCTGGTAACTGTGTAAGAACAGCATGGGAAGCTAACAATAATGAGAATGTTTGCGCCCCAACCAAAACATATGTAACAGTAGTTTCATCACCAGCGCGTGAGCTTAAAGAGAGTGACAAAGTAGTTTTCTTTGATTTTGACAGCTCTAAACTTGATTCCAACGACAAGCGACGCTTAGATAATCTAGCAAGCACATTTGGAAAATCCAGTGACATCAAAGATGTTAAAATTGTTGGCTACGCCGACAAAATTGGCGACAAAGAGTACAATGTTAATTTATCTCAGAAACGTGCAAAATCAGTTCAGAACTATTTAGCAGCCCAAGGATATGTTGATACCAACCTATCTGAAACACGAGGGTTAGGTGAAACAAGCGCCTACACTAATTGCGAAGGCAACAAAGCAACAGGCAGACTTATTGAGTGCTTAAGTTCTAATCGCCGCGTTGAAGTAGAAGTTGAATTTTATGATAAGCGTCAAGCTTATTACAATAAGAATGCTCGCTAATTATGGCAAGCAGCACACTATATTTTTTAAACTTTAGGAGAATACCAATGAGTACGAATACACAACAACAGATCAAAGAAATTCAAGAAGATATGAATCAATTTAAAAACGGGATTGAATCACAAGTGGATAAAAAACTCAATAATGCACTCAACCGCAAATCTATTAGCGATATTGCTAATGATGCGGGTAAAAACATCAATCGCTTTTTCACAAAGCAAAAAGAAAATGCATCTCATGCTAAAGACAGTGCAGAAAGCACACTTAAAGCGCATCCATTTGCAAGCACACTGGTTGCTTTTGGAAGTGGCTTACTCATTGCAGCATTACTTAAGAGAAAGTAAATGAATCAAGGCTCTAAATCTTTAATGGTTCAGATTGGCTTAGCCTTGTTAACGTGGATACTCCCCTCATCATCCACTTTAACAAGCGTGGTCACTTACGTGCTCTAGGGATTATTAGAAACAATTATCACTGTTGTTTTCTCCTCTTCTATCATTTTATTGGCCATATATTCAGCCCATCAATTTTTGCTTAAATCTGGTGTAGAACAGTGGGTGTCACTTCTTATTGTATTTGTTACATTGGCCATTGTTGTCTTAATTAGTGGCAAGATTGCAAAGAATCATTTTCACAAAACTGTTAAGAAGTCGAAAAACATGTGTTTTTTTGATAATCAGTCTGAAAGCCATAGTAACATTAACTTAGAGGCAGTGATTGCGGCGTTTCTTGAGGGATACCTTCAAGAAAATCAGCAGCCCGCTCCTAAGAACACAGCCTACACAGCAAAGAATGAGAAAGGCCAAAAATCTGGCTTGTAAATAATTTTAGAAGAGATGATATAAATTTAAAGAAGGGTTAGATGGAAATTAATCATTTTCAACTAACTCTTCTACTTTTTTGTAGTCTAACTTTCCACTACCAAGCACTGGCAATTTATTTAACACTTCAATTTTTCGTGGTACATAAAGCTCGCTAAGACCTATTTTCTTTGCATATTTGCTCATTTCACTTCGTTTTGCTTTCTCATTTTCGGTAACTAAAACGAGCGCCTCACCTTTCTTTTTATCTTCTACAGTGACCACTGCATGCTGATGATCTGGCCATAATTTACCAATATAAGATTCAACAGCGGTGAGTGATATCATTTCACCTGCAACCTTAGCAAAGCGCTTTGCTCTGCCTTTAATGGTGATATATCCTTCTTCATCAACAGTTACAATATCACCTGTATCGTAGCCACTATTTGCCGGTGGCTGAAGCTTACCCGGCTTATCATTCAACAAATAACCTTTCATAATATTAGGTCCATTAACAATAAGCTTGCCGCCTTCATCAATTCCATCTACAGCTTCTATCTTATAATTGATAGCAGGTAACAAGCGCCCCACTGAGCCTAATTTATTATGCATAGGAGTATTGATAGATATAACAGGTGATGTTTCTGTTGCGCCATAGCCTTCCAGAATCCGTACACCGTATTTTTCTGACCAAATTTTTCTCACTTCGTCTTTTAATTTCTCAGCACCTGCAAACACATAGCGAATGGCATAAAAATCATAGGGGTTTGCGTAGCGAGCGTAACCCGCCAAGAACGTATTCGTACCAAACATAATGGTCGCGTTTGTATCATACACAAGCTCTGGTACAATGCGGTAGTGCAACGGCGATGGATAAAAGAATGTTTTAATGCCTGAAAGTAATGGTAACAATGTGCCCGCCGTTAGCCCAAATGAATGAAAGATTGGCAACGCATTAAACACAATATCTGTTGGGCCAAAATCAACGCGTGAAGCAAGTTGGTAGCGATTAGCTTGGATATTATCATGCGTCAGCACCACGCCTTTAGGTGCTCCTTCTGAACCAGATGTGAATAAAATCACCGCTACATCTTCGTGCGATTGCTTTGCAGTCTTGTTAATGTGATAAAATGCAGTTTGAGGAAAAAAGCTTTGAAATAAACCCAATAATTTATCGCCCAAACTTACTTTTGGCACGATATTTTCAAGATAAATAACATCAATATCATTCTTTTTAAGCGCGGCAATAATATCTTCTAACTTTGCAGCTTCAATAAACTCTTTTGCAGTCACTACCGTTTTAATTTCCGCTGTTTTGCATGCAGAAATCAAGTTCTTCTCACCAACAGAAAAGTTTAGCATCGCCGGAACGCGTCCATATGCTTGTAACGCAAAAAAGCTAATAACCGATGCCACCGAGTTTGGGAGCATAAAGCCTACAAACTCCTTTGCAGCCGTTACTTCAGCCAATTTTTTACCCAGAATAAAGCTGCGCATAATAAATTGACCATAATTCACTGGCTGCCTTTTTGCATCCTCAGCTATTTCGTGAAAACGCCCATGAATATGCTTTTCATCTAAGAGTGATTGGAAAAGTGGTTTCTTATAATCAGAACTTTCAAAAAGCATCTGACTCATTAAATCATACAATTTCATGCTGGCAGCATGTCGTCTAGCGCGCCCTTTAATTTCATCAGCAACATGGAATGTTCTTGGTGCTAGAAATGTCAGCGTTATCTCTGGAAATAAACGCATTCTCACCTTGCCCTTTAAGCGAGAAAATGGCGTATATTGCGCGCCATCAATACGAATAGGCAAAATTTTAGCGTCCGACTTATCCGCAATCATTCCTGGTCCTTCGTATATTTTCATCAAAGAGCCCGTCACAGTGATGCGCCCTTCAGGAAAAATTACGCATTTAGCATTTTCTCTAATTTCATGGATAATCGCTTTAGTTGCCATTGGATTAGTTGAATCAAGCGGGAACGCCTTCACCAGTTTCAAGAATGGTTTGATATACCACCTTTGCGCAATATGTTTATTAATCGCAAACATTGGCTTTTCTGGTACATAGAGAGCAATCAAGAGCGCATCTAAAAAGGATAGATGGTTAGCAACCATAATTACCCGCTCACCTGCTTCTTTGTAATGCTCCAGCCCTCTTACTTCCACCTTATAGAGCGCCGACAGAATAAACCTAAGTACATATTTAAGCATTTTTCTTACTTCCTTTGATTAATTCAGAAATACAAAAATAGGTAATGATATTACCAACCCCCATACAGGCAAATAATTGTAACACATCTAACCCTGTAGAGAATGCAAGAATTGACGCCACACTCGCAACCACCATAAAGAATGCATTCATCACATTATTTGATGCAATAATTCTTGAAAGATACTGGCTGTCAGCATGATGCTGCATGATGGTGTAAAGTGGCACAATATAAAGCCCCGTTGAAACGGAAAGCATCAGCAAGCTTAGCATAATCACCCACGCAACGATGCCAGATTGAATGAATGCCATAACTCCCATTACATCGCCATTAAGTAACGCATCAAATTGATAAGAAAAACCTATAAATAATGCTAACATTAAAGTGATGCCAAACAACCCAACTGGTATAAGCTTACCGTTAATTTTACCCCGCAAAATTCTATTGCAAAGCAGTGAGCCAATGGCAATGCCAATTGAAAAGAGGGTTAAGAATAAAGTAACAATTTGCTCATCACCATTTAGCACAGTTTTGGTATAGGTTGGAAATTGTGTTAAAAACAACGCCCCAATCAGCCAGAACCAAGATATGCCCATAATAGCGAGCCAAACAGTGCGGTTCTTTTTAGCGTAGGCAATAATCTGCCATGTTTGCGTCACAAAATTATAGTTAATTTTCAGTTTTGGATCAGCTGAGGTTTTTTGGGGGATATAGCAACTTCCCAACCAACCAACCACCGCAAATAAAATCACACAAAGGCTTAATATTTCCACGCCATAATCTGCTCGGATGATTAATCCACCAAATATCGTCCCCAACAGGATTGAGATAAATGTTCCACCCTCAATAAAGCCATTCCCCGCCATGAGTTCGTCTTTCTTTAAGTGCTCAGGCAATAAGCTATATTTTAAAGGACCAAAGAAGGTGGATTGCACACCCATCATAAACAACACAAACAGCAGCCCATATATGCTTTTGGTATAGAAACAAACGCCGCATAAAACCATTAAAATGATTTCAACTTGCTTTACTTTTTGCGATAGCCAGGCTTTTTCATATTTATCTGCACATTGCCCAGCAGTGGCTGAAAATAAAAAGAACGGCAATATGAAAAGTCCCGCAGCAATAGACACCATCATGGCTGAGTTCATGCCAAAATCGGTCGCCACATCATATGTGAACCAAATGAGAAAGGCATTTTTAAAGGCATTATCATTAAATGCACCAAAGAACTGAGTGATAAAAAGAGGAAGAAACCGTCGTGTATTGAACAAATGAAAGGATAGCTTCATGCAATATCACTCATGAGGTTGTGATTAAAATCAATAAGCACCAACAATAAAGAGAGCACCCTTATTACTATAGGCAGTAATATTCATAAAAGTCGATATGAAATGACTAAAATAGCAGAAAAATTTAGAAGAAATTATGGGAAGTAATTCTTTGAATTATAAAGCAATGGCGGCGGGTGTAGTCTTGCACTAACTTTCCTCTACAAAGCTTAGGCTTAAGTTTTTAAGTAAAAGTTAGAAACTTGAATGTTTTAGAAAACTAGCATAGACAAAGTCTATCCAAGCTCCGCCAATGCTGTATGGCTTTGATTGCATTACTAATGTGCCCCGTGTAATAAAGTTAATTTTTCCATGATCATGAATATAATTTATTACCAAAGCTTGAAGTCCGTAAACACCTTTCTCTGGTATAAGTTCATTTGTCTCCTCATCCTTTCTAACAACTATTTGTCCACCATAAAGCGATGCAAGATAGGGGTGGCTTAGCGACTCCTTGCCTATCAATGACAAACTCTTCACTTCAATGTCTTGCACTCCAAAAGATGGATCCTGAGCATAAAATTTAGCAAGCGAATTGTTTTCAAAATAGGATACTACATTTTCTTCTAGATAACCCGTCACTTTGGCATGCTTTGTATCAACGACTGAAAGTATTTCTTGATCTTTTTCAAAAGCCATTCCATCGTAAAGCGCTTTTTCAATAAAAAACACCTCACCATCATGCGGAGCTTTCATAACAAGTTGCTCTTTCTTATTATTATATCGCTCATACTCACTTTGTTTTTCTGCCAGTTCTTTGCGAGTAGTTTGCATCAACGCCTGATATTCCCTACTCAATGATGTAATTTTATACTTCCATTGCAATATATCTGCATCTAAAGTTACTTGTTTAAGTTTGTGATCTAGCGCTGGAGACTTTAGAACTGCTAGTACTTGCCCTTTCTTAACCCAGTCACCCTGCTTTACTAATAACTGCTCTATTATAGCGTTATCATTTGCATATAAAGTGCTACTATCTTCAAAATGCAAGATTGCAGGAACTTCTATTTTAGAACGCCATGGAATAAAAATAACAGCCATCAGACACGCCAAAATAACAGCTGTGCGAATCAATACTTTTTTATTTATTTTATCCATCTTGGAACCCTGTAATTGACTTATTTTATTTGCCAGAGGCAAGAGTATAGAACTTGTGATGTATAGAGACATCAATACTAGCGCGAGTAATTTAAACACTAAATTATATAACAACAATAAAATAACAGAAACCAAAAAGAAGCGATACACCCACATCATAGCCCCAAAAACTGCGAGTTTTGGTCTCATTGAATTAGAAATATACGCAAGATTAGGCTTTCTCTTTAGTCCAAAAACAGAGCTATCAATATATTGCTGTATACAATATCCAGCTGAGTAGTGCAGATTTGGTACTTTTAAAATATCTGATAATACAAAATAACCATCAAAGCGCATAAATGGATTTGAATTCACTAATAACGATGTAATCCAAGCAGTCCCTGATAATAAAAATGCAACACTCTTTAGCGTTCCATCAGGCAATAAAAGCCACAACAAACTACATATTGCAGCCAAATAAACTTCACTTATCACACCCGCAGAAGAAATAAAGATGCGTTGCTTACGATTCTTTAATGACCATGCATCGGTCGTATCCGTATAAAGCACTGGCCAAAAAACCATAAACGCGACACCCATTGCAGACACATTGCAGCCATAGTTCTTGGCTGTGAGCGCATGTGATACTTCATGGATAATTTTAATGAGAATAAGTGCAGCAAACCATAAGCCCAAATCAGAGAACTCAAGAAAGTCAATGAATGTAACTTTATAACTTTCAAAGTTTTGAATAACACCTGCAATACCAAGCGCCATTATAAATAGCATCATAATGTGAAAGTACTTACTAAACGCAAAACGAAAATATGGTATTATTCGGTTAAGAATCGCGTCTGGCCTAATAAGCCTTATTCTTACAAAGAATACCTTCTGAAGCTTCTTCACCTTCTCAGTGAATGGCTTTTGGGGACTTGTAAAAGCATCTGTATAACTACTTTTCTTTAGTAAACGATTGACTACTAAGAATTGGAAGAACTCATCAAAATGCTCTTCGTTCACTACTTTGTGATAGGTTGATTTGAGGACATGTAATATTTTTGCTTTAGTACCCAAATGCCAAAGAGATAAAATTAAATATTCCAGATGTCCAATTTGATGGAATCTATGCGCAATATGATCGTAGACTATCCAGTTCTTTTCAAAAGATTGGCGGTCATCTTCTGGAGTAACGCTTAAATTCTCTCGAAGCGGTGGTAGAATAGGCTCACTCACAACCTATAGTCCCGTTTTTTGTCTTAAATAAGAAAGAGGTCGTCTAAGCAAGTAATAAAGCAATGAAACATTATCGCCATATAATTTTGCTGTACCTCTTAAGCCAATCCGAGGCATCTTGTCTATTTCTTGCTCATCAAAATCAGCCCTAACATGATATGCAAGCACCCCTTCTGGTGTAACATTGGCTTGATAAGAAGCATAAGTGATGCGCCCCTTTAATGGAGCCTTGGGCGATGTATTTAGAAAGAACAGCACAGCTGCACCTGCTTCTAGGCTTACTGCATCTGAAACAGCAAGATATATATCTAATGCACTTTCCTGCTCATTCGCAAGTAACATTATCGTTTCACCTGGGCGAATAGGCTTTCCTTCCATTTTATGAATATGGTCAAATAGAATAAGACCATCCTTAGGTGAAACAATATCCGTTTGACTTAAAAGATATTGGTAATATGAAATTTCTGCATCCGTTTTCTCTACTTCTTTTTTGAGAGCTGGAATTTTCTGTTTTTGCTTAATATCAGAAACGCCTGATTTAAGAGCTACATTATATTGTGTTTGGGCAAGCGCTAGCTTCTTTTCTGCAATTGTAAGCTGTGCACTAATATCTTCTTTATTAAGCGAGAGAAGCCTAGTTCCTTCTTTAACGAATACATTTGGTTCAACATAAATTTTATCAATCACCCCATCAACAGCTGAACGAATGAACACGGGCTTTTGTGCCGCTACTTCTGCGGGCGCTAGTACTGTAATAGGAACATGAATAACTAATGAAGCCAACAATAAGAAGCTTGACGTAGCCAATAATATTTTACGTTTACCAAATCGTTCTAATATCTTACGAAAATGCGCCTTCTTAATAATATTTGGCTGTAAATATCCAAGACATAATGCGTAACAAAAACGAATATGCTCTAAGAGAACCATATCTCTTTTATGCCACGCCTCATCACGTGAGATAATTAATGACGCTATCACCTGCTGGTGTAACTTTAACTCAACAATTAACGTATGTTTAAAAAGATACTCTTTTGCAAGCGGCTGATAATGCTCTGTTAACTGATCACTCGTAAGCTTAGTAATAGGTTCAGGATGCTTTTGCTTTACAATATGGCTTAATAAATCAACGATTGGTGTATTTTTATCTTCTAAATCAACATCTGAAAATTTAACAAATTCTCCTGTAGATCTAATCCATAGCGCCGCAACTTCATATTTCACCAAATCTCTTGTTTGATGGATAATAAAGTCATAAAGATCATCAACCGTTTCTTTTTGTCTAGCAAGCTGCTCAACCTTAACCAAAGAGGCGAGGTCTTTTGCTGAACGTACTAAATTAGCAACTTTGTCTTCCATTTATCACTCGAAATTTGCTGTCACACTCATGCCCGGTCGCAATTCTTTAGACTCATTATTAATCTGCCCTTTAATTTTAATGGACTGACTTACAGGGTCAATTTTTGTGCCTATTGTTGATATTGAAGCTTTGCGAGATTCATCAAGCTCTGCTACATGTACAAAGAACTCTTGCCCTACTTTCACGCGAGTAATCCAATCTGATGGTACGAGCAATTCTATTTCTAACGTTGAATCATCAAGAATTTTTAGTATTTGATCACCTTTTGATACATATTCATGAGGTTGGCGTGCAATTTCTTCTACAACACCATCATATGGAGCTTTAATGGTACAATATTCAATTTTTTGTTGATAAGCGTCAATATCTGCAGAGGATTCATCTGCCTTATATACCGCCATTTTATATTCAAGTTCACTAATTGATGAGAGTTTATCAAGCCTTGTATTAACACTCTTTCTAGCAAGATCCGCCTTATGAACTGCAGTAGCTTTTTTTAATTCTGCACGTTCCATTCCGCAATCAAATTCTACAAGACTATCACTTTTCTTAAATCGCTGACTGTCTTTCACATTTATGGCAACAATCTCGCCCGTCATTTTTGCCGAAATTTCTGCGTGTGTAACAGGCTGAAGCTGTCCTTTAATTTCGTTATTAAATAAGTTATCATCTGATAACTCTTGCGCCGATATGCTAAAACTAATCAACGTCAAAGCAAGGAAGCCAATAAATCCAATATATTTCTTTACCATTTCCATTCTTTCACCTTAGGTTTCTCTTCAAGCAAACCATCATTTTGAGTCCAATTCTTTGGATTCTTAACTGCCTCATAATCTTTGATATTCATAAGTACGCCTGTAAATTTCTCATCTTCCAAAACAGAGAAAGAAGATTTAAATTTTTCTGATAACTTCGTAAGATCACCTTGTTCTAAGTCTACATCAACAACATCATAACCTGTTGATTGCAATAATCGACCAAATGCATTTTGAAAGCTAGCATATGCTTGAAACTCTTGAAGCTTTGTACTAACTGCAGATGCGGCAGCTTTTATACGCTCTAACTCCATCTCCGCTTCATTTCTTGCAGAAATATCAACTAACTTATTAATTTTTCCATCAATATCACTTATTTGTTTAGCTTGTTCAAGCTTTTCTACAGCATTCCCATATTCTCGTGTTGCCATATGCACTTGCGAGAGAATAGCAATTTGCAAAGCCATTCTTTTTTGACGTGAAAGATTTTCCATCATTTCAGCCGCTCCCAAACGCTTTTCATAACTTAAGATATCCATCAAGTTATTGGTAACGTGCCCCCCAATTTGATGCCAAAACTGATCTTCTAAGAAACTATTACTATCATAAAACTCTGATGCTCTAAGCTCTATGCCGGGTAGCAATCTAAGCGTTGCTTTCATCGTTTCATCTGCACTAATACGAGAGCGATAAATTTCCTCTCTAAGTTCAGGTCTACGAATTAAAGCTGTTTCAGCCAGCGTTTTTGTGTCTATATCAAGTTTAGGCGCACTGTCAAAACTCAAGTTCTGATATGAAAGCTTGTATTGTTTATTAATCGGTAGATTAAGTAACATATAGAGATCTATTTCAGCCTTCTCTAAGTCCTCTTTTACGGCCTTCATTTCTCTTAATATATCAATTAGAGAACGTCTAAAACGTAGCGTCTCCAGCAACGGTCTGAGTTTTTGATCTTCGACCATTTTTGAGTTATTGATTGCAGTGGTTACCTTTTCGATGATATTAGTCACGTCAGTTTTTAGTTTTTGTGAGGCGGCGGCTTTCCAATAAGCTTCTCTCACACTCACAAGTAAAGCTTGAAAAGACTTTCTTCTTAACTCTTTAGCGATAAGTACCTTATTTGCCTCTTGCTTAGCCTGATAATAACTCACACCAAAATCAATAACATTCCATGAAAATGTTAAATCCGATGTTAACTTACTCTGATCTTCAGACGTAGATGGCTCTAGTGATTGTCTTCTAGTAATGATTGATTCAGAACTAGAGGCTCTTTCAGGTCCGCGGCGAGTAGCATTAACCGAGGCATTTAGCCTTGGAAACATGTCAAATTTAGACACATCAAACTGCTCATGTGCTACTGCTTGTTCTAGTAACTGGACTCTGTAATCTAGATTATTAGTAAATGCTAATGCCATTGCATCATAAATAGTGATTGGCCTTTCAAAAGAAACTCGCTCCTTTTTGATGGCTTGAGCATCTTCTTTAACTATTTTATGCACTTGGTTTTCAGTCAAAGGGTCCAACTGAACAGAACACGCTGTTGTAAACAATAGTATGCTTAAAAGCCATTTTGTGTTCATTTTTCTAAGAAACATACTTTGTTTTACTAAATAAATTAATCGTATTCATTACAACCATCAGCACATCATATAAAAATTTTATTGTAAGCGCAATTAAACTTACCAAGCTTTACAACACTTATGAGTTATAAAGGTCACGCAACAGTTCTGATGCATATATATCTATGTCTGTTCTTAAATTTTGCTGTAGTTGTAAAGAAAATGGTACAAAATCATTACCCTCTTGTAAAAATTCTTGCATTTCTAAAATGGCTTGAATTTGTTCATCATCTAATTCAGCATCGCCTTCTGGGTTACCTTCTGAATCGACTTCACCATTATCTACATCTTCTGGCAGAACATTTTCGCCATCCACTTCTACGTTCTCACCTTCTTCAACAGGTCCTGAAGCAGGACCATCATCTAGCAGAATAATTGTAAATGAAGAACTAGCTTTATTGCCTTTTCCATCTTTGGCCGTTACCAAAATATCCATTGTTTGGTAAACACCTTCTGGTGGATCAATAACGAAATCACCTTTATCGGCATTAAATTGAATCCATGTTGGCAAAGCAGTTCCATCTGGTCTCGTTGCTTCATACGATAACTTTTCATCAGAATTTGTATGAATAAATGCACCATTTGGAATACTAAACTCTTGTACAGTATCTGTTCTTATTACTCTATCTGGTAGATCAAAAATCAACCTTAAGTCATAATTGATTGGTTCATAACTTTGTTGAATTTGAAGATTACTATTATTACCAAATACTGAATTATTATCATTCTGACTTTGCGAAGCTTGTGTAGATTGAACATTCTGAGAACTGCCTCCGCTTGACTGACCTACTACATTTATCGGTGTTTCGTTAGTTTCACCTAAAATAACAGGTGGTGTAACCGTTGAACCACCAAGTGTAAGTGGCTTCACTGTGATATTCACTAAAGCAGGAGCTGAAATGCCTCCATCTTCATCACTAATTGTATAGCTAAACGTGTCTTGCCCA
>CAYGTX010000014.1:14376-16427 GCA_964352935.1 uncultured Rickettsiales bacterium
CCTCCATCTTCATCACTAATTGTATAGCTAAACGTGTCTTGCCCAAAGAATTCAGAATTTGGAGTATAGGTAAATGTACCATTAGAATTCTGTACTACTGTTCCATTATTAGGCTGTACAAATGATTCAATCGTAAGTGTATTAATATTACTGTCTTCATCTTGATCATTATTTAATACATTAATCGTTGTGGATGCACCTTGCTGAATATTTATAGTATCATCAACTGCTTGAGGCGCATCATTAACATTAACTTCCCAAGAAGTGCTTGCTATTTCGTGGTTTAGATCACCTGTTCCAACTTGTCCAACCGTCTCAGGGTCAACACCATTGTTTCCATTGTCATTAACCACCATTACAATTTCTACATTTTCAGCATCATATGTAAGGACATCAACATTATCAGGATTCTCATTCAAGAACCCTAAAGTAGCTAATGCGTTATTAATATCAGATTTAGATCCAACCAACTCAAGACTAGATGATCCATTACCTACTACTGTAACATTTGTACTTGTTGTTACAAATAATTGCCCTAAAGGATCTCCAGATACTTTAGACTTAACATCTAACGTTACAGTTAAGTTTTCTGTATCACTATCAATATCATCAACTGAAACTTGATTGAGCCCAGTGAATTTAAGAATATCACCGTCTTGAGCCTGAAGAGAACCTGATGGTGCAGTAATCACCGGCGCATCATTTACTTCAGCCACCTCAATACGTAATTCTGTAGCTTCACTCGTATTACCAAATGCATCGACTGCCTGATAGTGTATAACCACATCACCATTGAAATCTGCAGCAGGTATAAATTCAATAAAACCACTGTCTAGTGACGTAATAACAACACTGGAAATACTAGGATCCTGTGCAATACTATTTATATAGATTGTTCCTTCTTGTTCGCTCGGCAAGTCTGTTAATGTAAAGCTCACAATTGAACTATCATTATCCGCTAAAGTCTTTAGCGAAAGAATTTTGAAAGAGCCTATATCTTCGTGTGTTGTTTCAGTAAAATCTTCAACTTCTGGCGGTGGCGCTGCATTCACAGTTACTGAGATAGTAGCTGTATCTTGCTCATCAGTAGCGGTACCTGTATCTGGCAATCCAATCTCAGATGGATCCTGACCGCTATTACCTAAATCGGATACGTTTATAGTTAGCGTATCCGCTCCAGTTACATTTGATGAGTAATTAAGGTTTGCAAGCGCTAGATTAATATCAGCCTTACTACCTTCTAATACGAGCGAGCCTGAACCACCAGTTACTGTTACGCCTGTAACGCTTTCCGAAATAGATAATGTAGCACCTAGTGAAGAAGTCACAGTTACTTTTATATCTTCACCATTATCATCAACATCAGATATACTTATGTTTTCAATAATATCCGCACCACCCTGTTGAATAACAAATGTAGATGGTGAAGAAATTTCAGGATCATCATTGACCGGGTTAACCGTGATGTTCACGGTTGCCGTATCCACACCGCCATTGCCATCGCTCACCGTATAGGTAAAGCTGTCGGGTCCGTTAAAGTCCGCATTCGGGGTATAGGTATACGTGCCGTCGCTGTTCAGATCCAACGTGCCGTTCGTAGGATTCGTCTCAACCGCATAGGTTAAGTCATCGCCGTCAACATCAAGGTCATTACCCGCAACCGTGCCATTAAGAATAGTATCTTCATTAATGCTAAAGCTATCATCATCCGCTAATGGCGCTGGATTACCAACCGTCAACGTAATCTCATGCGTCGCGCTCGCTCCATCCGCATCCGTTCCCGTCACAACAATCGTGTAAACACCATCACTATTCGGACCACCTTGCGACGCGCTCGTACCTAACGTGCCTACGATCTCACCATTAACAACAGATAAACCACTCGGCAAACCACTAACGTCCGTGATCGTAACAACATCTTCATCCGTAAATAACGATCCACTAACATCAATCGCTGATATCGTCTCGCCATCGTCCGCCGTAAGCGACTGGGCCGCATCCGCTAATGGCGCTGGATTACCAACCGTCAACGTAATCTCATGCGTCGCGCT
>CAYGTX010000015.1:0-15926 GCA_964352935.1 uncultured Rickettsiales bacterium
GTAGGTTTTCATCTTCGAATGCAACTGCAATTGCTGGAGTATCTAACGCAACAGCATCCAGCGAAATCGTGCCTGCCGATGAAATAACACATGAAGCATGCACCAAAAGATTTGCTAGGTGAGGGAGATTACCACTAGAAGGTGGCTCTATCATGATATTAGAAAACCCTTCTAAGTAACCCATTCGTTTCTGCCAATCAACATCTAACGGATGCGACCTAATATAAATAATTACATCTTTAAATTCAGGTTCATTAGCTAAATATTGCGCTAACAGTTCACACATATAAGGTTCATGATAACCCAATCTCTCTGAGTAGGCGCCAACAACAACATATTTTCCTGACTGTTCAATTCCAATAGATCTTAGAAACTCACTACGCTCTAGCAGCACATCTTGTTGTGAGTATAAATCCATTTGAGGCCAACCAACAACACTAACTGTGTCTTTCTTAATGTTATGAAATTCAATAAGGTCATCTTTAACACGTTGGTTTTGTGCTAATATCTTCTTAAATGGAAATAAAATAGGGCCTTTAGTTGTGGGCTGATCCCAGCTGCCATTGATACCAAGTACAGGAATCTTGTTTTGCATGGCTTCAGTTATATACGGCGAAATGAAATGATTTTGCAAATGACCAAGCACTAATAAGTTTATATCATTCTGTTTAAAAAAACGAGTCACATCAAAATGCTGAAGTAATAAAGGCGATTTATAAATAGCTTTAATAGCGCTGTAGAAAGACTCATGCTTTCGAAATGGAAATCCCCACCATTTTGAGGTTGGCAAACCTTCTTTTGAAGAGATGCAATGTAAACGTGAGGATTGACGCATGCGGTTTTCAAAACCCTTAAAACCTCGAATAGAGTTAAATCTATTGATAAGTATTAAGTGGAGATAATAACTCAGCGTAAAAGTAATATCAGAGCTAAACCCTTTATATGTAAAAGGTTTTTGCTCTCCATATTTAAAAGGCCTAACCAACTCTTGCCATTGCAATTTCTGATGTGAAATTTCTAGTTTTGTACGCGATATAACCGTAATCTTTGAAATATCTTTGCAATCTAGAAGCTCTAAAATCACACCCGTACTAACATAATTTCTTGCAATCATGTCATATGGTAAAAGTAAGCAAATATGCATCAAACTAGTATGTAATCGTCTTTGTAATTGATAGTGATGCTTCCGCTAATACATCGGCAACTCTTTTTCCTGACTTTCCATCTCCATAAACTGGGTCTGACTTAAATTTACCATGTTCTAGGCGGTTTTGAATAGCATCATAAATTGCGTCTCTTTGAGGAATTGCATCAATAACATTGATACCACGTTCTCGATTCCGTTGACGAGACCCTATATTTACAACTGGCGTACCAATAAATGCACCCTCTCTAATTCCGCTTGAAGAGTTACCAATAAGACATTGAGTTCTCGTCATTAATGGCATATATACTTCTGGTGCTAAGTTCTTAACATAGTGAAATGGTGCATCATAATGCTGCTCTCGGAACTTTCTTATTCCACGAGACACTTCTTCAGAGCCCGCGTCTGCATTTGGCCAAAGTACGATAGCAGGAATTTCCGTTTTAAGAGCGGCATATAGTGTTTCAGTAATTTGTTGCTCACCTTTACCATAATCATTGGTTACTGGGTGCTGTGACACAATTAAAAATGGTTCACGTAAACTAAAGTTTTTCCCCACACCAATTGAAAAAACAGAATCAGAAAGTGTTGAGTTTGAATCTAAAATCTCAGCAATAATATCCATTCTAGGACAACCAACTAAGTGAACAGAATCGGGTTCCTCACCAAGCTTTAGAATTCGTTCATATGCATCTTTACTTGCAGGGAAGTGAATATTTGCAAATTTTGTAATAGCATGACGAATATTTTCATCAATATTACCAGAAACCTCTCCACCCATTGTATGGGCAAGCGGTATATTCATGTATGCGGCCGATAAAGCAGTCGCCATCGTTTCAAACCTATCACCCACAGTAAGCACAATATCGGGATTTAAGTTTGCAAAAATCGTCGGCAACTCAATAAGCCCCATTCCTGTAGATTTCGCCATAGTTGCTGGCGTTTCACCCTCTACAAGCATAAATACTTTTGCATCAACTTTAAAACCATCCTTTTCCATTAAGTCAACTACTTCACCATAGCGATCTAACACCGCCGAAGCATTAGCAATGACTTGTAGCTCAAGGGCAGGGTGGTTATCTATTGCACGCATAGCAGATTTAATACTGCTATAATTGGCTCTCGATCCAACAACAATACATATTTTACGTTTAGGCATTAATAATTACTCTCTAGTTTTTCTTTAGTATTATTCTTAATTGTTCTTTGTCGTCTAAATCACTATCATTCAAATAAGTTGGCAAAAGTTTGTTTACATACTTCATATCTACAGCCATCTTCTTTCTTATAAGCTGATGCAGTTTAGGAAAATGCTTCTTGATGAACACACTTAGAAACTCCTTAGCTCTATTTTGCTTAACAACTTGCTTTAGGGCTTTTAGAGGTGCTAATACCCTACTTTTCACCTGCACTTAAAATTAGTGCAAACATCTAATTTCTGGACGTTAGATGAGTCTCTCATCTATACTCTTTATTTCTCTAAAAAACACTTTATCATTATGAACCCCAACCATCAGAAGAACACCTTTATTTAGATGCTTTTCTGCTACATGAATTATACTATACAGTATTTCTCAGATGCTCTAGAAATGAGATAATAATATAATATCATAGTTCTTTAGATTCTTTAATTTTCTAGGCACCCTTATATTCTGGTCAGGTTCATAAGCATATAACTCACTATTCTTAAAATACCCCTTCATTACCACCTAGTTATAGCCCCAACCAGCACCTAGTTCAAAAATACTCTTAATTTTAAGCGCATCAGAAACATAGTTCTTTACTAAAGAAGCAAAAGTATGCGCTCTAGCAAGAAACTTTATATCACTATAATCTGGTTTTGCTTCTTTTTCTTTGGTTATAATTTCTTTTCGGTAATTTGATGAATAAAACTTGTTCAAGCCTTTAGAGTTAACAATAGCATAATCGCCCCACACAAGATCATAACTCTTACACTTTAATAGTGTAAGGTCAGGAAAGAAACTAAGAAAACCAGAACCCTCCTGATAACGATAATGTTTTTAGCTTCAATAAATCATTTTTAAAGCTTAAACAAGTCATTTTCTATTCTTTGTTCATTTAGAGGTGGTAATAAAGTGTTGAAAACTTATTATTTAAATTTGGCAGCATAGAGAACTATTATGAAAATTGATCGGGAAAATAGAAAGCAGATGAAAAAA
Organism: uncultured Rickettsiales bacterium; assembly: GCA_964352935.1. Lineage (GTDB taxonomy): Bacteria > Pseudomonadota > Alphaproteobacteria > Rickettsiales > CAYGPX01 > CAYGPX01. The sequence goes on from CAYGTX010000015.1 coordinate 3,325, forward strand.
TGAATCTACATTCGGCAGCTGCTAGTGTATTTGTCTTTATAGAACTTTTTAGATTTATTAGGGTTTTATATTATTGAGCATTTTTCAAACAATCGAAATAAAAGAAAGAATTATGACAGAAATTATCTGTACAGCAAAAGTTAATGAAGCAACTAACGAAATAGAAGTTCTTTTGGACAGCCATAATCACAAATCTTCAACAATAACTTTATGCAGGGGTCCTCTTTTAGAACTTCAATTCTCACTCTTAATAAAAGTAAAAGATATAGCACTCATTGAATATTTATATGCAGCTGTTTTTTATAATTTAGGTTATAAAGAATTAAATAGTAGATTAGTTGCATACTAAAAAACAAGTGTGTTAGCAAACTCTCTCATTCCCTTAACATCACCATCAAACAAGTATTCAGAAACCTCTTCTGCAGTTAATGGCTTATTGAAATGGTACTTAATAATTGCTGCAAGCAATTTTAATACATCTCCTTCATTTTTAGCATAATAAACTGCATATCTTTTATGTGCTGTGGGAAGTTCTTCTGATGCATTAAGCTGCATATATCTTTGAGTTGGACCATATAATAGTACGGGTATACCCGACCTCAAGGCCTCCTCAATACAAGTAGAGTTAAAACTAACTAAAAGTGTACAAGCAGCTAGTCTTTCAATAAAAGGCGCTTTAGCATCTGAAATCACTAAATTATGACTTTTATTTTTTATAAAGGACATTGCGACCTTTTTACTAATCATAGGCTCTCTATATTTTATCCTAATTTCAAAATCACATTCTTTAAATTCTCGTGCTAACGATGAGAAGTTATTTAAGTTATTCAAATACTCTGACACTGTTTCAAAAACATTGGGGAAAAACTGTTTCCAGTCAGTATAGCTCCCTGCATGAAGTATTAAGGGTTTTCTTAATTCACAGCTAGAACGAATTACTGGCGCTCTTGGCCTGATTGGTACTATCTGAGTGTTTGCAAACTGCTTATTATTCAAAAGAAATTTATAGGTTTGAAATGAAATAACACACATTATGTCTGATAGATCGGGATAAGCCCTCAAATACAGCAGCTGTTCAATCATAGTCTTTGATATTTGATTATTAAAAGTGAATGGATTGTGATTAACTATAATATTTTTTATAGACTTGTTCTTTGCTGCCTGTGCTAAAGCAGCTGCAAATGGCTGGTTAAGATCATAATTAATACAATAGTTTGGCCTCAGATACTTAAGAACTTGTTCTGCATCAATTCTCAATATTCTTGATCTTATAATTGGTATTTCTAAATCAAATTTTCTATTTTGATAGAAACTCTTTAGGTTCGAATCTTCTATTAGACTTATAAACTCTTCCACTGCACCCTTAATTACCAATACCTCATCTTTATCAAGTTTATAAGGTAAAAGCGGTATAGATATATGCTTTCTAAAACATATTAAGTAAAGAAAGTTTTTTAGTAAAAATAAGAAAATTAAACAATTATTAAATATGCCCGAAACTACGATGTGCCTTATTTTTGGGTTTTGTTTTAATGTATCGCTAATCAAGTCTGAAGTTAACTTCATGCTTGATGAACAAATACTTTTATAAAAAAAACCGGTAAATTTTAGAAAAAGTTTTCTACAATAAAAAGCCGTTTTGTATAAAGTAAAAATTTTAAATGGCTTTTCTAAAGTATAAGGCTTTATTTTGATAGGGTACATTTTTTTTATTATACTAACAAGAAAAACATCCCTACTTTCAAATTCCTCTATTTTTCCTTTATTAAGTAACATAGGAAAGTCAAATTTCTCAGTAATCTGAATGCATGCACAAATATCTGAATAATGCTTAAATAAAACCCTTAATAAAATTAAAGATTCATTGTCATCTAATTGCTTTATACTACGCGATTTAGTGTGAATACTAAGATACCACTCAAATAGACGCTGACGTTTTTTTACACAAACAGCATGGTCAGCGTCTAAAAAGATACTTGACTTAGGTAAAACATCAATGCCTCGTGAAGATGCAAATTCATAAACTTCTGTTTTTAATGCAACAAAGGTTTTCCCATTACTACCTTCTATTTTCACCCCATCATTAGGAATGTCATCTTTAGTAGCTATGAGCACTATATTATTAAACTTCTTCATATACTTTCTAGTTATCTCTATGAAGCATTTCTAATAAAAGGAGAGTATCTTTCTTAATATCATTCTTTGCTGTTGCACCAATAACTTTATTGATACTTTTTGAAGGTAAACCGTGACCTGGTTTTTTTAAGCAGATATCTTCTTTGGAAATCACTTCTCCCGCAGAAATATCTCTTTTCGAAACTAGAGATTTTTCAAAAATCTCTTTCATTTTTTTGTAACTTTCATTTGAGCCTTTATTAACTGGATGATTAATCATTTCCTCAATCGCACGAATCCCTGTAACCAACTCCTTAAATTGCATGGGGTCAGCTGAGTGCTTTGCATCAGACCCATACATATATTTACTAAACGTAAAATGCTTCTCAATTACCTTTGCGCCCATAGTCACAGCAGAAAATGCAGCATAATTCTCGAGTGTATGATCCGAATAACCTGGCTCTACACCAAATCTTTCTTTAATCTCAGACAGAATATTCAACCCCACATTCCTATTATGGCAAGGGTAAGAAGAACTACATTGCATCACTATAAAATTATTGTGGTAATTCTTAATAACTTTAACAGCATCCTCAAGTTCACTCCAACTATTCATACCGGAGGAGAGCATAATATGCTTTCCAGTTTTTGCAATTTCTTCTAACATCTCTAAATTAGTTACTTCACCAGAAGGAATCTTAAAAGTTTGCATAGAAATTTTATTTAGTAACTTTACAGCTTCTATTGAAAATGGAGAAGACATAAATTCAATTGAGAATTTGTCAGAATACTCCTTTAATGCCAACCATTGATCAATTGAAAAAGATGTTCTTTTGAAGTATTCAAAACGCGGCTCTCCCTTGAAATAATCTGGCATAGGTGCATCTGGCAAGGTTTCGTGTTCTGCTAAGTGAGTTTGAAACTTAACAGCATCAGCACCACACTCAGCAGCTAATTCTATTAACTTACAAGCGTTTCCGAAGCTACCATCATGAACAGAACCAACTTCTGCAATAATAAAAACACCTTTAGTGCTCGACTTGTAAACCATCCATTATTCTCCTACATGAATTTCCATCAAACTGCGCAACCCCTTCCTTCTCTTGCTTCATAAGAGATACCTGCTGTGAATAAAAGTCATTATTTACTATTAATTCTTTTATCTTTATTTTTAATAAACTGTAGTTGTTAACTTCACATAGTGATGAAAAACACTTAAAGAGATTGTAATTTCTTGCCAACACATCAATAATTACACAAGGTACAGCTAGCAATATAGCCCATCTAACAGTACTTGATAAAGTACTAACAAACACTTTGGCAACTGGTAAAACCATTGATAACGGCTCATCAATTATTATGTGACCATATTTTTCTGCAATAGCACTGTAATTATCTCTTTTAGATCGCGGGTGAAGAGATAGTAGCACTGTTGTTTTTTGGAAAATCATGGCCGAAAACAAATCGTCTATGCTTTTTCTTTGCTCATCTTCTCTTAAAAGATTTTCTTCAGCAAGTTGAGGAACTGAACAAATAATAATATCATTTATTGCTGGTATTTTATACTTATCACCCAAGTTTTTTCTTATGTCATCACGCCCAAGATTCGACTTATGTAAAACATCTAGTACTGGTTGACCAGTTAATAAATAATTTTTACCATCATAGCCATCCAATCTTGCAAGCTCTAAATCGAACTGTCCAAAAAAAGCTATTTTCACAGAGGCATTACTACCGACGGACCATGGATTTTGAGGAAGAACACCATGCAAAGAAAGAAAAAGCGTTTCAATAAAAGAATAAAAAAGGAAGTTACTCTCGCTATCTGATACTTGTTTTGGCCAAATTAGTTTTGCAAGCCAAGCCAGCTTTTTATACTTTACATTAGAACCCTTCATATATTTTCTGGCATATATTCTCGCTTGTTTTGTAGTGCAGCCATATGGAACAAAAACAATAGGAATATTACTTTTTTGAAAAACAGAGATGTAACAAAGCTCTTTAACACTTCTATCATCAAATGTTATCAAGCCTTTTACATTGGCGCCTTTAATTATTTTCTTTGCTTCTTTTTTAAAAGAAAACACCTTAAATAATAGTACTAATGGCGAAAAGAAATTAAAGATATCACTAGAAATCAGCTTCTGCTTTAAGCTTTCTGAAACTACCTCACTAGTTTGGTTCACAACCTTACTGCTACCAACAACCAATGGCTTGTAGTTAGTACCAGAACTTATATAAGTTGTAAGTATGTCCAAATCTTCTTGCGAAGTTTGGTTTTTTGATAGAATCACAATAGATGGCTGATTTAACGACAACATTTTAACTTTTTTTTATTATGTAGAGTCTACGCTGCCCTTTATAAAGCTTAGCTGTAATATTTTCTATTGTGAAGAAAAGGCTTTTAAAAGCTCTATATCTTGATAATTTCTTTACAGCATAGAATATGTACCTATTTGCTTTAAGTGAAGTAAGAATACCATCTAGACCATACTCGGCAACAACATCAACCGGAAGCTCAGATAAGATCTCATGTATACATTCATTACTACTCTCAACATCACCCTCACTAAGCTTTATTTTTCTATATTTACTGCCGTAATCGAAACAAATAATACCACCTGATTTTACAACTCTTAGGAAATCATTTATTATTTCTTTCGTGTTAGGAAGGGCAAAGATCGTTCTAATACAAATCAATGTATCAATACTGTTGTTTTGAATTGGAATAGACGACGTTAGATCCCCTTGTAACAACAACACATCACTCCTTGTTAAGTTAAGTGTTTCAAGAAATTCCCACGAAAAGTCCATTCCTATATATTGTTGTACATTATTAAAGGGCTTTATAAACCTTCCACTTGCAACTGAGCAATCAAGCAATAAACCATTAGCATATGGCTTGATTATTTCAACCTCTATTTCATGCCTAATTAGATCTATTGGGTCTTGAAATTTTCTAAAGTATTGCTGTGCAATTGTTCGATTGGCAAAATGTTGACTGTATGGGTTTTTGGTCATAAAACTTCTATCTTGTAGCAGAATCTAAAAACTTTTGTTACTTTTAATGGAGGGATTGTCTCGTCAATTTTTCTTAAATCAGATATGATTTTTCTAATTTCATTTATATCACCCTCGCGGTATAAATGAGGCCTCAAATGAAACTTTTTTCGATTTCCTATAAAGCTCTTAAGTTCATGTAAGCTGTTATAAATGCCTATAATAAATGCACGAATTCTAAAAAAAATCATATTTCTAGAAAAGGGCTTTTTCTTATTCTCAATAAATATTTTATCAAGCTCGTTTAGAATTACCTCACACGAATTCATTTTATCAAGTGATGCAATGTGATCTGATAACTCTAACAAGTTACTTTCTTGAATAGCTGTAAATTTTTTAGCATCTTTTTTTAACAATTTAATTTTATCAATTACATCAGCAACACTCAAAGCTTTAACACTAACATTATTTGGTAAATATAAGTCAAACTTCTTCGAATGTATAGGCGTATAAGCAATAGTAGGACATCTCATGATAGCAGCCTCAACACCTGTCGTACAACCATTATGTATCAATAAATTAGCAGCCTTAATGGCTTCAACGGCCGTGCCCTCAAAAATAACATGCACATTATCAAAATCCTTAAGATATTCCTTCCAATAATCGTGATTTTCAGATGGATGAGGCCTAAGTATGAATTGTACATTAGGAAATTCTTTTGCTAACTTTGGAATAAGATCTTTAAAATATTCTAACAACTCAGCGCTATATAAGATAAAGCCTCTAAAAAATTCACTCTCATCTTTACTTAGGTTCAATCTTTTTGCAATTAAACCAATAAACTCTTCTGAATCATTATTGAAAATATTGGCACCACCAAAATTTGTATTAATTAAAATATAATCACCATACTTAGCTTTGAGTTTATTTGATGTACTAGATAGCAACGGATCGAAACTGCTAGAAAGTATATCTATTCTAGGGTTACCTGAAGTAATTAACTTTTCTTTCTGATTAGGATATTTATTTTCAATAGCAGCAGTTTGAAATTTTCCCCAACTAAAAAACTTCTCAACTTGCTCCAAACAAGCCTCATTAATTCTAATACGAGTATACCAATCGTAATTTACTTCAACCACACCCTCTTCATCCCATGCAACAATTTTATGCCCTACGTCCTTAAGAGACTTAAACTGAGATTTCCTTACACTTGCAATATCTTTCTCTATAAAAATCGATGGCCTCAGATACTTAGAGAGCATGGTTATTTCCCCAGATCTCCCCAAATAAACTTCATAACCCTTTTTTAACGCCTTCACAGCAAGTAAGAGTTTAGCATTTAACTCTCTCGCTTTAATTTCCACAGGTATAATTAAGCTTTTATTTTCTGCTACTTTCATTCTATTTTTCTTCTAGTTTCAATTCATTAAAAAACAGTTCTGATTTAGCTCTTTAACCTGAGGAGCCTTAATATATTCTGAGTTTAAAGTAAGTTCATTAATTATTTCATGAAGATTATCTAAGTTTATATCAGGAAATTTATGCAACTCATATTGGCTATTATTTCTTTTATTGTATTTTTGGGGATTTAGAAATCTATGTAAAATACGATACCACCTGTACAGACAACTAAGAAAACTAAAATTAACACGGATATTATCCAAGTCATCTAAAATTTGATCAGACGAAAACTGACCTGATAGTGATGGAAAATATTTCACTAAATCAACTTCTTTTTTTGTATTGGTGAGTGCTCGCTTAACCGCATCAAAAAGCTCACCTTCATTGGTGATTAATGCACTAGCTGCGCGAGTTAATTCATATTGAGATTCTTCACCATTTACTGGCATATACTCAATGCAATTTACCCCGAGTATGTTAGCCTCAATTGCAGTGGTGCAGCCCGAATGTATAAGAAGCCTAGAGCCTGCAGACCAATCATTTGCTGTACCCTCATAAATAACCTCTACATTATCAATTTTATTAGCTATATTGTCCCACGGCTCTCTGTTTTCAGCAGGATGAGGCCTAATAATTATTTTATAATTATTGAATTTCTTTGCAAGAAGAGGAATCATTTTACAATATTGCTTAAAGTTTTCTTCTTGTAGTGCCAGCATATTTTCCAAGAAAACACGCTTATCTAAAGTTAAATTTGCAGCTTTAGAAACATTATCTAAGAACGTATTTTTCTGTTCTTTTAGGAAGTTAACTCTATTAAAATTTGAGTTTATAAGAATGAAGTCACCATGTTTAGCCCTATATTCACGCCCTTTTTTATAGAAAATACTATTAAACTCTTTTCTTAGTATATCTAATCTAGGGTTACCAACCATCTTATATAAACTTTGCTGAGAAGGACGCCCTTCTTTTAACCATTTATAATCTAGCTTCCCCCAAACAAAAAAGGAATGCACCTTTTTTAAAACCAATTCAGGAACTCTTCTCGCCAAATACCAAGATGAGCTAGGCTGCGCTAAGGCTTCCTCATCCCAAGCAACAATCGTATGACCAAGTCGCTCCAGTACATCAAAAAAAGGCTTCTGTGTTGATTGCACGCTATGTTCAACGACTATCCCTCGTGGATAGAATGGTAATATTTTATTATAAATGTCCGTATGCCTGCCAATAATAACTTGGTAGCCACGCTTTACAACAAAACATGCAAACAATAGTTTTGCAAGAAATTCTCTATGCATAATTTCAACGGGAATATATATATATTCGCATTTTCTAGACAAGCCTATATTCATTCTTTATTTATCCAAGTTAGTTCGTTTTTATAGAGAGATTCCAAGAAAATAACTTCATTTTCAGATAAACGACTCAATGAATCTGAAAAACTGATTGAAGGATATCTTTTTAATATCGCATTTAATATGGGCGCAAAATATCTTATTATATTTTTTTGTGCAGCGAAAAACATTTTTAGCCACAATAGCTTCTGATAAAAGCCAAGATAGATTAAATAGCTGCTTTTATTCACCTTTTTACTATCAATTTTATAGCTTCCAACATCTAAAAAACCACAAAGTTTATCGAACTCTTTTTGAGGAGAATCTTTAATTCCATCGTAAGAAGCTATATGCAAGTTTTTCTTACCAAACTTCTTTTCAATCTTCTTTAGTTGCTCAAAGTAATAGCCTTCATCTATAATTCTTTCACGAAAGAATTCATTCTTGTAAACACCAAAAAAGTCCTTTGGAACAATTGTTTTTTTTGACATAAAATAGTAATGGGATAAAGCGCGCTCGATAGGATTTCTAATGCATACTATAATTTTTGCTTTTCCTTTAGAGTAATCATAAATTTCATCAATAGCAGCTGGGTTAGAGAAATATGAAACAGATACTTCTCCAGTAACTTTTGCATTAATTTTGTCACCAATAAATTTCTGATGATAGTAATTAATTCCTAAGTTTTTTAAACATGTGCCGAAAAATTCTATTTCTTTCTCAGAAGGTAAAAATACATCTTGATGCTCCTTTAGCTGTTTATAAATCCAAGTAGTAGCAGACCTAGGAACACCAACAACAAAGAAGGAGGGCTTATTAACATTAGTAAGTTGCAATTCCTGCAATTCCTGCCGTTGCTTCTCCATTTTAATAGAGCGCGAAAACAGGCTATTTGCATTATTAAAAACTACCGCTCTAGGCAATAAGGGGAAGAAATAATACTGATTAGATTTTATATTAGCAACTAAACTCGGACACTCATTTATAATATCTTTATGCTTTAAAGAAACCACCTCTTTTAGACTTTTCTTACATTTAAAACTACACTCAACGATTGCTTTCAGGTGACTTGGAACGAACACTACCAGCTGATTAAACCTTGTTTCATCCAATTCAGTCCACTCGTTACTAGTACACTGGGTTTTCTTATTCATAACACTCTACATTTTATATGAAATATTAGAATTAAAGCTGAGACTTAATAAGCGCTCTAAAATAACCATCCTGTAACTTATAAAGTTCTTTATAGCTACCTTGTTCAACTACTTTACCTTTATCTAAAACATATATACAATCAGCATCTCTAATTGTTGAAAGTCTATGAGCAACAATTATAACCGTTACTTTACCTTTTAGATTATTAATGCTTTCTTTAATCAAGCTCTCAGAAGCACCATCTAAAGCACTTGTAGCCTCATCTAAAATAAGCAATTCTGGTCTTTTATACAACTCTCTGGCTATAAATAAGCGCTGCCTCTGCCCTCCAGAAAGTAACACACCTCTATCACCAACAATTGTCTCATATTTATCAGGTAGATTTTCAATAAAATCCTCCGCATTCGCATCGGCAGCTGCTTGTTTAACTCTATCTAGATCTAATACTCCATCACTTTTAGCAAAGACAATATTATTTGCAACAGTATCATCAAATATAGCCATTTCTTGTGTTACTAGCGCAATATTGCTCCTCCAACTTTCCTCACAAATGTTAGTAGTAGAGATATCATCAATATATATATCGCCACGCGTTGGCTTTAATAATAATGTTAACAAATCTACCAACGTAGTTTTACCTGAACCCGATGCACCGACAAATGCTACTGTAGAATTCTTTTTGATAGAAATAGAAACATTATCAATAATCTTCTTATTACCATAACTAAATGAAACCTCCTTAAGACTTAAACTATTATTAAAGCTAAAGTCTTTAATCCTTAAATCTTTATTATTAAAGCAATTAGAAGTTGCATCTTTCAGCTCCGCCTCAACATGCTCTATACTTCCAACGGCTCCCGTGAAAGACTGCCAGGTCAGTTGAATTGATATAATTTGATTTAAAGTTCTGTAAATCAAAAGCAATGAAACTAATGTTGCAGAGATATGTGATGATATGAACGTAAATTGAATAAATAGTAGCAAAACAATTACAAATACAGCAAACGGCTCTCTTATAGATTTAGTAATAGCCATAGCATATCCGACTTTCAATTGAAGTTCACATATATAACTAATAGTATTTGATAAGCCCTTCTGAGCGTTTTTAATAGTATTTGTCGAAACAAGGTATTTAAAGGACTGAATCACCTGTACAAATTTATGGTTTAAACTTCTATTTGAAGTAACCATAGTGCGTGATAGCTTTCTAACTTCTTTATTTATTTTCTTAAAAAACAGATAAAGAAACAGCCCTGCCGATATTGAAAGAAGTGTGAACTTCCAGTCAGTGGTAAATGAGAGCGCGAGATAGGCAAAAACAAACATTAATGCCGTTAAAAACTTTGTGTAACTATCAAAAGCAGAAGAAAATTGATTTAATTCGGAATTAATAATGTTTACAAAATGTCCCGTTGACTTTTGAATATACTTTTCATAACTCATATTACTATAAGCACCTAAAATTTCTTGACGCATATTTTTTAAAAGCCACGCCTTTAAGTAGCTTTTATAAGCCAACGCCAAAAAGGTGATTACTCCTTTAAAACTGAATAATATAAGTAGAAAAATTAAAGCGCCACTAAACGATTTGTCCAAACCTAAAAAATTGAGAGTACTATAAAATATGTCGTTTATGAACAATTGCTCACTAAATTGAGGCGAATTTGGTATAATTAGGCTCAAACTAGGTATCAGGAACGCCACACCAAAACTATCCAAAGCTGCAACAAGCAAGTTAAGAAAAACAAAAATATAAATTCTTTTTTGTAAATAATGTTGGTAGCATTTAAAATATTTAAATATAGACTTCACTCAAATTCACTTTTTACTATCTGTTAATATCTCGAATTTTTTTTGCTGGCACACCCGCATAAACAGTAAAGCTAGGAACATCTTTTACAACAACACTTCCAGCGCCAACAACAGCATTCTCACCTATATTTACTCCTGGTAAAATTATCACTCCACCGCCAATCCAAGCACCATTATTAATAATAATGCTTTTACATTTTTCATAGCCTTGCTCACAAATTGGCTTTGAAACATCTTGGTAAGAGTGATTGTTTGCATACATATGGACATTTGGCCCAACTAACACATTGTCACCAATTTCAATTTTAACCCCTTCAAATGGGCCTGGGTCTATAAATGATCCCCTGCGTAAAACTACATTCTTTCCAATGTAAACATTTTGTGTTTCACTTATAGAAACACCTGGTCTAACTTCAGCGCCTTCAGAAAAAGACCCTAGCTTTCTTTTACATAACCAACTCATGCTTTTTTTAAAAAAAAGCAATGGGTATGTTGTTATCATGTCGGGACCAATACGGTTTGTCTGACACATCCAAATTAACCGACGAATCATTTATTTCTCACATTCAAAAAAGTTATTTAAAATTTGCAATCCTAATACTCCACTCTTTTCTGGATGAAATTGCATACCATAAATATTATTATTCTTTACTGAAGCCGTAATATCTGCATCACCATAATTAATGGTACTAGTTATATTCTGAGAGTTACTAGGTGTTGCCGAATAAGAGTGAACAAAGTACATTAACTTATTTCCACAATTCGATAGTAAATGATCATTACCCCTTAACTCAAGCTTGTTCCAGCCTATTAATGGGACTTTTACTTTTTTGTTAACTGGTATTGGAATAACTTCACCAGGAATCAATCCTAAACCATCATGTAAACCATACTCATTACTACGATCAAAAAGCATCTGCATACCTAAGCATATACCTAAGAGTGGTACTCCAGAATTAACAGCCTCTTTAATTGCTAAATCGAAACCTCTTTTCTTTAGTTCATACATACCATTTTCAAATGCACCAACCCCCGGTAGTATCAAACGATTTGCATTAACAATATCATCTTTAGAAGTTGCTATCTTAACTTTTACACCATTTGCAACACAAGCTCTTTCAACACTTAATAGGTTACCCATACCATAATTAATAATAGTAACCACATCACCCTTTTTATCAGCAATTCTGGAGTGAATATTTTGGTGATTATCAAACCCTAGCTCAGCCTTAATGCTATTAATTGTCTCCCTCTCATAATGCAGCATATCAGCAATTGCCACTGCATCTGCATTACCTTTATCAAATGCTTGAAATACATGAGCTGCACCACCACCACCACCACTGGTTATAACTGGAACTTTAGAAGCGGAAGAAACTATTTTAGTTAATTCAATGTCAAATCCTTTGCGCGTACCTTCATTGTCAACTGAAGTAAGAAGCACTTCACCCGCACCTAATTCAACAGCTTTCTGGGCCCAAACCGAGACATCTATACCGGTTCTTTCACGTCCATTATCTGTGTATACTTCCCACTTACCTTCACTTTGTCGCTTTGCTTCAATTGAAACTACTACACATTGAGAGCCAAACCTTTGTGCCATCTCATTAATAAGTTCTGGCCTAGCTATTGCAGCTGTATTAATCGCAATTTTATCTGCGCCAGAGTTTAAGAGAATTTGCGCATCTTCAATTGTTCGAACACCACCACCAACAGTTATGGGAACAAACACATTTTCCGCTGCCTTTTTTATGATATCTGCTAAATTATTTCTGCCATAAAGGC
>CAYGTX010000016.1:0-15841 GCA_964352935.1 uncultured Rickettsiales bacterium
ATCAGATATTCCTATCGTATCGGAAGAGAATGAAGAGCAAGAAAATGTGGCAGCCAGCAAAAGCAAACGCTTTTGGCTGGTTGATCCGCTTGATGGCACCAAGAGTTTTATTCATAAACAAGACCAGTTTACCGTGAATATTGCCCTGATTGAAGATGGTATGCCCATTGGTGGGGTGGTCTATGTGCCTGCACAAAATGTATGCTATTTCACAGGGCAAGATGGCAAAGCCTATAAGCAATTAGATGGTGAAGCGGCGCATGTTATTGCTGTAAGAGCGATGCCAGCAGCGGGCGCAACGGTGGTGGCAAGCAAGTCTCACCGTACCGAAGACACTGATTTGTTTATTGATCGTTTACCTAAAGTGCAAGAAATTGTATCTTCTGCCAGTTCCATTAAATTCTGTTTAGTGGCAGAAGGTGTTGCTGATGTCTATCCGCGATTTGGTCGTACCATGGAGTGGGACACAGGAGCAGGACACGCAGTGGTGCTAGCAGCAGGTGGCGCGGTAGAAAAAACCGATCAAACACCGCTAGACTATGGTACTGATGGATTGGATAACCCATATTTCATTGTTTGGGGAATGCGCTAAAGTAAGCAAGTTTGTATCAACATCAAAAACTACTAAAAAATAAACGGCATTCATAAGTTTGGTTAGATAGGTCAAAATCGCCACCAGTTAGGCAGTCGGTAGCTGTTGTACTATCTTTAAACTGAAGCAAACCATAGGATGCTCTGCCATCATCTATTTTTACATCGATGCTCGAAGCTTCAGCTGGCGTAAGTACGGGCAAATCTGTGCATGCTGTAGATGCAACATCGTTTACATTAGCACCATACTGAATCACGTAATGAGGGTCTTTATAATTATTTGTGTTTAAAACAGCGCTATTTGATTCAATGCGATAAGCAGAAGAAGCTATCGGTCCTGATGGAATATTTACGTCTGATTGGCAGTTGCCAGCGCCAAAAGTTCCGTCGACTGCAGCGCCTGTAAACTCGCCGCTGATAATTTGTGACAGTGCAAGATGTTTCCAAAACATCCACTCTTCTGCTACATCACCAAATAAATAATGATTGCCATTGCCATTGCAATCATCTGCGTCTGTGGCGCAAGCGGATTGCCAATAGTCATGTGCATTTAACATATCGCCGGGAAGTGCGTCATACTGAAGCCGAAAGCTATTGATGGCTACTTCAAAATTCTTAAGTTCTGTTGCAATGGTGCGTATTGATGCTTGCCTAACCAAGGATGATCCAGCAGAAATACCTGCCACTATCAAGCCGATGATGACAATAACGATAGATAGTTCTAGTAACGTAAACCCATTTTTTTTCATAGTTGTATGCTAACATATTTTTTTAGAATATTTAACAATTATAGTAGTCAGTGTAAATTAAATCAAAAATCGGGGTTACTATAATGCGCTGGCGCGTTGAAGCCTTTCACTTTATCCGTGAGTAATGGGCGGAAAGAAGGGCGTGATTTGATCAGCGCATACCATTCTTTTGCTTTGCGGTAGAAGCGCTAATTAATGCCATCTAAGCAACCAACCATCGTTTTATATAGCACAGCAGAGAGTCGCGCAGTGTTAAGCTTGGCAAATTCTGGCCGCCTTTCCCGCATTTTTATTTAGACAGATAGATCTCCAGCTGGTTTGCATGTGGTGAAATACATACTTTACGAGCAAAAAGGTAAAGAGAAAATGATATAATATTCACATGTCTCAAATTTATTACTTTCTTCCAAATATTCTTTGAAAGCGGCCAGGCCTTGGTGGCTTGTTGCCTCTTTTTGCAGTGCCTTCTAGCTCAAGCGACTCACAAAGTACTTCTATCTTCGAAATTCTTTCATTTAGTTCTTTAGGTCTTTCAGAAGCATCTGGAGTAATGCATTTTTCAATAAACTCTTTCATTCCGTCTTTAATGTCTTTAGCTAATTCTTTTTTTGTTTTGATGCCGCCAAATACTTTAGGGTCATGTGGTAAAATGGAAGGCAGAAAGCCTTGCTCACAGAGTAGCCTATTCATTACAATTGGCATGTTGGTTCTGCCGTTTCCATCGGCAAAAAAGTGACATACATGCACCGAGCGAACGGTATCAGCGATGATTTCAATTTTCTTTGAATCTGTTTTGGCTTCTGCCATTTGCTCATAGTGATCTGTAAAAATTGCGTTAGAGAATTTCTGACTTTCCGTTGCAATATTGTAGTTTGTTTCAATTTTATAGTCTCGTTTATTTTCTTTAGGGAAATAGGCACATAAGCAATTGCTTGGTTTTAATGAGGTTCCTATTTTAAACCTAACCCTTCTTCCGCCCATTAAATCCTTACGTTCACCAATTAAAGGTCTGCCACCTATTTTTTTTGAAAGAAGCTCTTTAAGCGCCTTGTCTGTTAAGGGGGGAGAGCCAAAGCCATATGTCCAGTCGCCACTTTCTCTTTTTTTTCGAGCTTTTTTTACTATACTATTTCCGTTTTCTGCAAGAAAGGCATGTATGGCATTGTACTGTGAAAAATCTAATGGGTCTGGTTTTGGCTCTGTGGTGATTGAAAAAACATATTCATATAAAGCTTTCATCATTGAGTCATGATGGCCAGGTGATTTAAGAGCATCATAAGCGTACCCTGGTGAGGTGATTGTTTTTTCGCTTCTTAATACCGTTGCGTCCGTTACCGCACGAGTTGCTTCTATATGGTGGCTTTTATCAATGAAGAGTCGCCACATTTCATCTTTTTTAAAGCATTCAGCAGAAAAACCTAGAATGGTGCTCATTATTTATCCTTAAATTTGATACTCTTGTATATACATTAACAAAAAAGAATTAACGAATTGTAAAAGCAACCGAGAGGTTATTAAAAATCAGGATTACTATAATGCGCTGGCGCGTTGAAGCCTTTCACTTTATCCGTGAGTAATGGGCGGAAAGAAGGGCGAGACTTAATCAGTGCATACCATTCTTTTGCTTGAGGGTGAAAACGCCAATTGATACCGCCTAAAAAATCAACCATTGAAAGATGCGCAGCAGCAGTAATGTCTGCCAATGTAAAGCTATCGCCTGCTAAATAGCGCTGATTTTCGGTTAAAAAAGCGATGTAATCTAAATGCGTGGCAATGTTTTGTTTGCAGGCACGTAATACTTCAGTAGAGGGCGCTCCACCTGTATGATAGCGAATCACTTTTTCTTTCAGCTGATAGCGTGATACTTCGTGATAAAATTTATTATCAAACCATGAGCAAATACGACGAATCTCTGCCCGTTCTTTGGTAGTGCCGGGGATAAGTTGAATATCAGGATAGGCTTCTTCTAAATATTCGGTAATGGCTTGTTGTTCGGGTAGTGCAAAACCATCACTTTCTTGCAGCACAGGCACTTGCAGTGCAGGGTTTAGCTTGGCAAATTCTGGCCGTCTTTCCCACACTTTTTCTTCAGATAGATTAAATTCTAGGCGTTTTTCATGGAGTGAAATACGCACCTTACGAGAAAAAGGGCAAAGAGAAAAATGATACAGTGTTCGCATAAGCCGAATTTATCGTAACCTTTTATGAAACGCTAGTGGAAAGTACGGTGTATATCAAATTAATTAGGAAGCATCGCGCAATTCAGCAGGAAGTTTGAATTTGGTGTTTTCTTCAATCCCTTCCATCAGGCGGATTTGCGCATTAAACTCATTCTGAAAATAAGAGATAACCTCATCAATGAGTACCTCAGGTGCTGAAGCACCCGCAGTTAGCCCTATATTATCGGCACTCGCAAGCCACGATTTTTGAATCGATGCTGCGCCATCAATCAGATAGGATGTTACGCCCATTTCTTCACCCAAATCACGTAGGCGATTGGAGTTTGAGCTGTTTTTTGCACCAATGACCAGCAACACATCCACAACTTTGGCTAAATCACGCACGGCATTTTGGCGGTTTTGGGTGGCATAACAAATATCACGCAACTCGGGCCCTTGAATGGAAGGAAAGCGCGCTTGCAATGCTTCGATGATGCTGCGTGTATCGTCTACGCTTAGGGTGGTTTGTGTGACATAAGCCAGCTTTTCTGGGTCGTTTACTTCAAGCGTGTCAACGTCATCTGCGGTTTGTACTAGCAATACTTCTTGTTCAACGCGTCCAGATGTGCCCTCTACTTCAGGGTGGCCTTCATGGCCAATAAGGATGATTTGTCTGCCTTGTTGCTCGCTGCGTTGTGCTTCTTTATGCACTTTGGTGACGAGTGGGCAGGTGGCATCAATCACAGGCAGATTGCGTGATTTGGCATCGTTCTCCACCTCATCGGATACGCCATGCGCACTAAAAATGGTAACGCCACCTTCAGGCACTTCACTCACATGGTCTACAAACACCACGCCCTTAGCAGTCAGTGAATCGACCACATATTTATTATGTACTATTTCGTGTCGCACATAGATGGGAGCGCCATAGCGCACCAAAGCGCGTTCTACAATTTCGATGGCGCGTTCTACACCGGCACAAAAGCCACGAGGTTGAGCTAAAAGAAGGTTCATAGATAATCCTTGAATTTGATAGCTTATTTATAGCTAGAAGACCTAAAAAAATCAAGTATATAGCGGTTGTCCTCTATCATGCTTGACGAAAGCGGAGATTGCGTTATGAATAATCAAGATGCAAGGAAGGGTATAGTAAAACATGTTACGTTACACACCGGGAAAACCAGCAGCAGTCATTGATATTGGCTCAAATTCTCTAAGACTCGTGATTTATGATGGTCTGAAACGTGTGCCGTGGACTATTTTCAACGAAAAAGTATTATGCGGTTTGGCAAGTGGCTTGGCTGAAACAGGTAAGCTAGACCCTGAAGGAAGATTGCGCGCAAAATTAGCCATTAAACGTTTTGTGGCACTCTCGCATAGTATTGGGATTAAGAATTTACATATTTTTGCCACCGCCGCGATTCGTGATGCAAAAGATGGCAAAGCATTTGTGCAAGAAGTGCGTGATGAAGAAGATGTCGCCATTACTGTGATTAGCGGTAAAGAAGAAGCACAGCTTGCAGGGCAGGGTGTGGCATCTTCTATCGTGGATGCGAATGGTGTGGCAGGCGATTTGGGGGGAGGAAGCCTAGAGCTTATTTCCATCAAAAAAGGCAAGGTGCAAGACGATGCGCTTTCATTGCCATTGGGTGCATTGGTGTTGCATCAGCATGAAAATCTGCGCAAGCAAGTGGATGCACAATTGATGCAATTTGCATTACATAAAGAGCTTTCAGGTAAAAGCTTTTATGCAGTGGGGGGGGCATTCAGGAATCTGGCAAAGCTGCATATGTCGCGCAAAGGGCATCCGCTCAAAGTGCTGCAAAATTATGCCGTTCCCAAAGCAGATTTTCTCGATACGCTTTCAGTTATCACAAAAATGTCAGAAAAAGCATTGATTAAAATGGGTGGTGTTTCCAGCAAGCGTGCACGTGTGCTGCCAGTGGCTGCAATTGTAGCAGAACGCATCATTGAACGTGGTAATCCAGCGCAGATTGTGGTTTCTACCCATGGGGTAAGGGAAGGATTCGTGTTTAAGCGCTTGCCTCCAGAAGTGCAGCAAGAAGATCCGCTGATGTCGGGTGCTGAGGATATGATTCAGCGCGTAGGCGTTACACCTGCCTATGGGCACGAAGTTAGCCAGTGGATAAAGCCACTGTTTAAGGCAGAAAAGCCAGCGCAGATACGTCTTAGAAAAGCAGCCTGTGTTTTAAGTGAAATTAGCCGATACGAGAATACAGAATATCGTGCCGAGCTTGCTTATCGTCGTATTTTAGATTCATCACTGATTGGATTGACGCATAAAGATAGAATTTTTGTTGCGAAATCGGTCTATCATCGTTATCGCGTTGAAGATGGTAAAGAAATTGTAGAATCTATCCAGACTTTGCTCAGCTATGAAGAACTGAACGACACGCGCACCATTGGCTATGCATTACGTTTGGCACAGGCACTTTCGGGCAGTCATGTGGGGATGTTGTCGCATACCTCCTTGTTGATAAAAGAAGGTAGGCTTATTCTGACGTTAAAGAAAGAAGCCGCACTTCTTAAAGGTGAGAGTATCGAGCGTAGGTTACTAAATCTTGCAGATTGGCTCGACTTAGAGCCAGTGCTTCGCGCTTAGCCCTGTGCTTCGTGCTTCATTATTGCTTTTTGTGCTTGGCAAATAAGCTAGAGCTTCCAATCAGTGCGCCACCAATAATAAATACAAATGCACTCACAAGGGTGAAGGTTAGCTTGGCTTGACCCACTGCCATTAATAAGGAAATGGTTGAGAAGTGACCTAAATATACCAAGTTATTGAGAGATCTTAAATCACCATGCTGAACACCATAATTCCAGCAATAATAGCTAAGACCCATCGAGCCGACACCAATCAATATTAAGGGAAGATATTGGTCTTGTGTTACAGGCACCCAACTTTCTAATGAAGTGTGCAGAATCAGCGCTCCTATAGCTGTTGCGCCGCATATAGTGCCGATAAACTCAGCTTGTGGAAAAGGGTTCGCACGTAATACAAGGGAATAAATCGCCCAAATAAACGCAGCAATAATAGCCGCAATATAGCCGTAAATATGCGTGCCGCCCTCTAGTTCTACCCCTTTATTTACAGCAATAAAATAGATGCCAATCACCCCCATAACGCAGCCGATAATGTGATGTTTGTGGAGTTTTTCTTTTAAGAAGATAGCGCTCATAATGAGAGCTAGAAATGGCCAAATGGAAGTAAGCAGGAATGCCTCAGCGCGTGGTGCAAAATAAAGCGATAGAATATAAAAACTATTAAACCCTAATATGCCTAATATGCCTATAAGCCAGTATTTTAGCGGCTGGTGGAACATCTTTTTAAGAGGTGTTTTTTTGAATTTCCAAATGAAAAGAGAGGTGATGAACGAAACAGCAAACCCAATGGTGAGTAGCTGAAAAGGCGGCATTTCACCAATAAGGTAAGTAAGTGTTGGGTAGGTTGACCATAGCAGGGGGGCAATGACACCGATGAAGGTTGCTTTGGTAATTGCTGCTTGAGATGATTGGGTTGCCATGAAGAAATCTTTTGTGTGATTGTTAAACAATGTTATGTTCATAGCTTAAGGTGTTATGCTTGTCACTATTGAAAACAGGCAAGTGGCAGTGAGTTTCTGGATGCGAAAGCGTTGAGGGCTATTTTTGGAAGAAGCTAAAACACAATAACTATCAAAAGGTGTGAGAGATGAACTTTTTTTCTTATTTTATTACGTTTGCTGTGAGTTGGTGGATATTTCTTTTTATGCTACTGCCAATTGGTGCGGCTGCATCTGAAACCGTAGAGAAAGGGCACGCAAAGAGCGCTCCAAAAAAGCCGATGTTGATAAAGAAAATGCTTTGGGCGACGGTGATATCGGCTATTTTTTCTTATGTATTCTTGTTTGTCATTTATGGTGGGTATTTAGACTTTTTGGAAATTCGAGCAAATTAATGTATAATGAGTGCTAAGGTGGTGAAGTGGGCTAGCAAGCCAAAGCAGGAGCGAAGATAAAACGAGGGGATAATGGGAAACAAGTCGAAGCAAAAAGGGTTCTCCTTTTTAGAGATTGCTGTGGTGTTGAGTGTGATTGGGCTGATGATGGCCGCTATTATGACGGGTAGTTATTTGTTGAGTGCTGCTAAACTGAATGCCATCATCACGGATGTGGCGCATGTTAAAAGTGCGGTTGAAAATTTCCAAATTAAATATAATGGGTTGCCGGGCGATTTGCCAGATGCTAATCGTTTTTGGGGCACTAGCTGTGTTGATTCAGGCGCTAATAGTTGCAATGGTGATGGCGATAAACGCATAGAATATAATAGTACCACGCTCTTTGAAGATTTAAGAGCATGGCAGCATTTATCACTTTCTGGCTATTATCCGGGTGATTTTTCGGGTTTGGTTTCAGGCAATCGCTTTGCATGGGGCTTGAATGCTCCTGAATCAGAAAAAGATGGGGTGGGTTATTGGATAATGCGCCCCTTAGCAGGCACTAGCTATTACGGCCAAACAGGTAATCTTATTATGGTGGGGGCAGTAGATGCAACTGCGGGAACACTCAATGCAGCAGGGCTTACGGTGCAGGAATCGCATACACTTGATTTAAAAATAGATGATGGTGAGCCAGATGAAGGTAGTGTGTTTGTTGGGCGTGGAGTTAATGTGGGAGATGATCGCTGCATAACAGGAGTAGCGCCTATAGGTGAAATAACACAAGCGAGTGGGTCGTTTGAATTTGAAGATCTTGAACTCAGTTGTGTGATGGCGTTTTGGATTGATCAAGATGCAACTGATTAAAGATAGGCTGAATGGGATGGTGCAGTTACGCTTTATTGAAAAGAATCACATAAATGCCAGAAAACTCTGGCTTGGGCTGGCGCTGGTTACATGGTCTATTTTTGGTAATGGAGCAAAGGCCGAGCAAATCAGTTTCTCAAGTGGTACGGGGTTTTATGTGAGTAGCCAGCATATTATCACCAACGAGCATGTGGTGCAGGGTTGCAAATATATTAAAGTAAGGGGGGCTGTTAGGCCGTCTTTTGCAGAATTGGTGGATATAAATAAAGAAGCTGATCTTGCGTTGCTAAGAACGCAGGGGCGACCCTCACAGATTGCAGCACTTCGTGGCTCAGGCGATGTGAAGAAAGATGAAAAAATCACCATTCTTGGTTATCCGTTAGATCATGGTATTACGGGTAAATATCTGGTGCGCAAAGCAACGGTGACAGATACGCAAGATCCTTTTGGCAAGAAATCGCATTTTTTATTTAGTGATAGCGTAGAAAAAGGGAATAGTGGCGGCCCTATTGTAGACCAAAATGGCACGGTGGTTGGTGTAGTTGTTGGTAAGATGAGTTATTATACGGAGCAAACAAGTGCGGGGGGCGCTTTAAGTCGAAGCCCGCTTAAAACGGCAAGTGTGGGTATTTCGCTCAGTGCGCTGAAAAGCTTTCTAAATCGTAATAATATTTTCTATCATATTGATAATATACGCTATGGCTATACCGAAAAATGGCTAGAGAGTAAGGCAAAGCAGTATATTGTGAACATCCACTGCATTCAGTAATCTGCATCATGATTTCTATCATTGATACTCTATTTATGGATCGAACCTACATGCTCGATAGTAATTTTATGTAGGCTGGTGCTATGATTAGCATCAGTAAGAGATTCGGTGTGGTTTTTGATAAAATCCTACCCTGTCTCTTACTGAAGCATAAAATAAAGGGTGTTTTGTTAAAAAAGGGGAAAATTTTGCCTAATTTATTAACAAAAGGTTAATTTTTAGCAGATTTATGCCGTTTTGGAACATTTATACTTTTTTTACTAATATATTTATGCTAGACTGTAATAATAGTTACACATTCATATGATACAGTTTAATGATTATATGATCTCTCGCAAGGGTGTGATTGAGACAAACAAGAAGATTAATAAAGGAATGGTAAAATGAAAAATTTCTCTCGTCTAATGACTTCAGCAGTAGCATTAACAGCATTTGCAGGTGCATCAGCAGCTTATGCAGCAGATACTGCAACTGGTATAGCAAATGTAAATATTGTGGCAGCTGAATCAATTACAGCTGTGAATGAAATGGAATTTGGCACAGTAACAATTGGTACTACAAATGGTACAGTGGTTATTGATCCAAACAGTGGTGTTAATGCTACTAACGTTACACAAGTTGGTACTCCAGAAGCTGGTACTTTTCAGGTAACATCAACCGATAATAATGCCCTTACTTTTACAGTTGGTGCAGTGGCTGATATTGGTGGAGTATCTTTAAGTGATTTTACGGTAGCATTTGAAAATGCTGCAAATACACCAGCGACCTTAAATGGAGCTGTGCTAGCAGCTGGCGATAACGATGGTGATGTAGATATGTTTGTAGGTGCTACATTAGGTGTGCCAACAACAGCTACAGATGGTCCTAAACAATTTTCGTATGATGTGACTGTTGCATATGAGTAAAATCTAGCTAAATAATTTTTTTAGAAGCCGGCTCATGTTGAGTCGGCTTTTTTTGTGCAATATTAGTACAATTGTTTCAAAACAAGTCAATCTGTCCTGTTCTGTGTCAATTTATCTATTCTCTTATTTCTAAATAAAATAACATATAAATCTTCTGTAACCCTTGCTGCAAAAGGCTTTGAAGAGAATTTGGAGTAAGTTGGCACACCCGTTGCTACTCTTTAAGTGCGTATGAACGAAGGCGAGAGCGTTCATAAGAGCAAAAAGACGAGAGAGCGAGAGAGTGTGATGAAACAATCTGTAGCAACGGCTATTAGTATAGCTGCTATGATGGGGTTAACTGTATCTGCACAAGCAGTAGCAGGCACAGCAACAGGAAGTGCATCGGTCACGATTGTTGAGCCACTATCAGTCACAGAGGTTTCTTCATTCTCTTTCACACACACGAATACTATCAATGCAGTAGAGCATGGGGATGAATCTAGTTCATTGATAGTGAGTAATTCGCCCCGCGAGAAACCTATAACAGCAATAAGTCACTCCGATCCTATCAAGTGGGGCGAATTTACCATCTCTGGTAAAAATTACGCACAAATATCTGTTTCTTCCATTAAAAATTCACCACGTGACATCAAATTTTCTAAAGAAAAAGCGGTGGTAGGTGATGTGTCGTTTAAAATGGGCAGTCAGAAATATGAATCAGTTGATATTTCAACCCCCAAAAAACTATCACTTTATTCAGCATTAGAGATTGAAACACCCAATCTATCTGGGCGCTATCAACCAACCTACACGGTTGCACTTCATTACGAATAGGCTTTACTTGCTATCATGCGCTGAATGGCTATAATTAAGCTATAACACATGACGTTGTAATAGGTAGTAGCGGTGAACGCCTTTTTTTCTAACATTCTTAGCTTTAAAAATATGGTGCTAGCTGGAAGCTTGGCGCTGATTGTTGTGCTGTGCTTAATATTTATTGCGCCAAATACAAATGCTGCACCTAACACCACTGTTCAGGTGGACATCAACCAAGACCTTAACTTTGGCAAATTTGTGCGCCCAACTTCAGGTAATGGGCGGGTGCGGGTGCGAGAAGATACAGGCACAGTAACGTCTAATAATATTCAGATACTTACCACTGCGGGGCAGGTAGCAGAAGCACTGATTAAGATTGATAAAGGCAACAATACGACATTTCATGTATCTTTCTCAAATCAAGCGAATGTGAGTGATGTTGAATTTAGACGTTTTAGAGGCTCATATCAATGCACAAAAGAGTGCAACTTTAATGGAACTTTTAATTTAAGAACAGGCGAATCACAGAGCTTTAGTTTAGATAATAATAAAAAAAATGAGATTAAACTTATTTATGGTGCTGTTATAAGGGTTCAATCTACTGCTCCGCTTGGAGTTGTTCTTCCACAATATCAGCTAAGCATAGACTTTGAATAGACATAAACATTAAGGAATAACATGCGATTATTTACCATTCTCTCGCTGGCATTGCTAACTCTTATTGGGAGTGTAGCGCCTTATAATGTGGCATATAGTCAAGCCCTTGAAGAAGGCAAAGCGGGTATTTTATTAACCCCTACACGTCTTGTGTTAGAAGGACGTCAACGTAGTGGCATGATTTCAGTGGCAAATAACGGCACGGGCGAAGGTACCTATCGTGCCGAGTTGGTGAATCGCCGTATGCTGGAAACAGGCGGTTTTGAAGAGGTGGTAGAGCCACTGGAGGGTGAAAAATTTGCAGATGGTTTTCTAAGAATCTCACCACGTCGTTTCACCTTGCGCGCAGGGCAGCATCAAAATGTAAGAATTTTAGCCAGAAAACCAGCAGATTTAGAAGAAGGTGAGTATCGCTCGCATCTAAGATTTGTGATTGTGCCGCCAAGCCTTCCTGCTAGCGAGAATGATAATAGTGAAACATTGTCTATTTCAATCCGCGCCAATTTTGGCATGAGTATCCCTGTAATTGTTCGTCATGGTGCGATTCAAGGTGGTGTTGAAATAGATGGTTTGAAATATAGCCCTGCATCAGCGGAAAATGAGAATCGTCAAAAAATCTCATTTGAAATGGAGCGTAGTGGCAAAGCATCCGTATATGGTGATTTAAAGATTATTTATCAGCCACCTTCAGGTGATGAAGTAGTGATTAAGAGCATGGGTGGTATCGCCGTCTATGCGCCTAACCAGAAGCGTTTGTTTGACCTGGATCTAAATGTGCCAGATGGTGTGAATCTTGACCGAGGAACCATTAAAGTGATTTATAGCGAGAAAGAAAATGCGGGTGGTAGGCTTATTGCGCAAAAGTCATTAAAGTTATAATTTCTTTATCCATTGCTAACACGCGTATTTTAAAAATGTAGGGCAGAATTTTACAGTGCAGCGCTATCTGTTTTTATCTCTACATGCTTTTATTGTACTGCTTCTGTCTGGTGCAATAAATATACTGACTGCGCCTTCAGCCACAGCACAAATTGAAATTGAACGGGATATATCGCTTGATCCTAGTGCGGATAGAACCACAGCGGAAGAAAATGCAGGCTATTTCTCGGATGAAAATCTTTTAATTGTTGAAATCTACATTGGTCGCAATGGCACAGGTGAGAATATTGAAATCTTCCAGCATGAGGGAGGGTTCTTTGTTCCACTGGGCTATTTAACGCGCTTATTAGAGTTTCCAATTAAAGTAGACGATGCCGCTGGCGATGCCCAAGGCTGGTTTATTCGAGAGAATCGTATTTTTGACTTAAATCTTTCGCGTAGTGAAGTGATAGTTGAGGGTAAGAAGAGCAGCTTTGATCCTGCGCTTGCACAAGTTTATTATGGTGATATTTTCGTTGAGAAATCTCTTTTTTCAGAGTGGTTTCCTGTAAATTTAGAATTAAACTTTGCAGATTTAATTGTACGTCTAGAGCCAAGAGAGCTGTTACCTATTCAAGCCCGAATGAAGCGTGATAAAGCCCGTGAGCGCCTCAATTATATAGGCAGAGACCAAGAGTTGTATCCGCGCCTAGAGAACCCATATAGACTCTATAGCGAGCCATTCATAGGGGTGGATCTAGGCTATGATTATAATAGTGCCATTGATGAAAATGACGGAAATAACACCCCCTATTCGGTGCGAATGTCGAATGATATTGGCTACACCAACATGCAGTCTTTTTTATCAGGAGATGCACGAAATGGTGTGCAGGGACTTAGAAGTACCTTCACTCGCAAAAATTATGATGGCAAGATGCTAGAGCCCGTTGGGCTTTCTTCTGTGCGCTTTGGGGATGTGAATGCGGTTGCTATTCCGATGGTCACGCAAAGCGGGCAAGGGCGAGGGGTGGTGGTTTCCAATCGTGCGATTGAGCGCAGTAATAAATTTGATAGCCGTGACTTTATTGGTGATGCCATACCCGGTTGGGATGTGGAGCTTTATCGCAATGGCGTATTACTCGATTCGCGCGTGGTGCCAAGCGATGGGCGCTACGAATTTATCGATGTGCCCGTATTGTTTGGAAATAACTCTTTCCGCCTCGTTTTTTATGGTCCTCAAGGGGAAATCCGCGAAGAAGTAGAAAATTATGTGATTGATGACTCATTCGCTAGTGAAGGTGAGTTCTTGTATGATGTGAGTATTGACCAAAAGTCCCATTCATTATTTGGAGTGGAAGAGCGCAATCGTACATTCCAACATGAGCGAAATGTAAGAACAGCAGCATCTATGCTTTATGGTGTCACCAAAAAAACAACCGTCACAGCAGGTGTTGTAAGTGCGCCTATTGATGACTTAACACGACATCAATATCTACAAGCTGGCGTGAGGCAAAGCTTAGGCACTGTGCTTGCGAGTGTGAATACAGCCTATGATTTAGAGGATAAAGGCTCTGTCTTGCAAATGATCATGGCAACAAGCGTCGATGATATTAGCATCAGTGCTGAGCAGCAGTTTCTAAATGACTTTACTAGTGAGGTGCATTCGCCAAATTCGCAGCAACGCCAAAGCTTTAGCTCACTCAATGTGAATGGTAATGTAGAAGCGGGGCTTCCAATAAATTATAGTTTAGTAGGGAGGCATGAAATATTTGATGGTGAAGAAAATACGCGCACCACGCTAACTAACCGCTTATCAACCAATCTAAGCGGTTTATTTGTTTCCAATAGTTTGAACTGGCAAAGAGCAGTATCTTCTGGTTCTTCTAATAAGAACATAACAGGCGATTTTTCTATTCGTGGTCGCTGGATGGAGATGTTAATTCGCCCAACACTGACCTACCGCGTATCTCCAGAGAAAGAGTTCCAGAGCGCTAGCATCTCAGTGCAAAAGAATTTAACGAGTACGCTTAATATGCGGGCTGATTTACGCAAAGACCTGCTATCAACAAGATTGACGAGTCTATCAACCACCTTAACCAAAGATTTTGATTCCTATCGTTTGGGAACAAACTTCCAAGGTGATAGTGAAGGGGAAGTGACCTTTGGTATGAATTTATCGTTTTCGTTAGGAAGAGAACCACGCTCAGGAAATATTGAAGTTGAACGAAGAGATTTGACAAATTCTGGCGCTGTTTCTGCGCGTGCTTTTTTGGATAAAAACCAGAATCAAATATATGATGGCAATGATGAAATATTACCAGGAGCTGGGTTTAGAGCCAATAACCGCCTTTATGAAGCGGAATCGCCAGCGGATGAAGTGGTGTTTATGCCTTATATTGCAACAGATAGAGCCATTAATTTGCAATTAGAGCAAGCCACGATTGATGACCCTTTCTGGATTGCTTCGCCTGAAGGTGTTAGCATTCTTCCGCGCCCTGGTGTCACGCAAGTGGTTGACTTCCCAGTGGTGATAACGACCGAAATTGATGGTGAAATTTACCTTCAAAAGGGAAATGATTCTCGTACTGTGGCTGGGGTTCGGATTGAGCTGGTGAATAAAGAAACAGGTGAGATTGTTAAAACAGTACGAAGTGAATTTGATGGTTTCTATTTAATGCAAAAAGTAACCGCAGGCGAATATTACTTACGGATTAAGCAAGAAGATTTAGAGTATTATGGTGCGATTGAGGATTATCGTATTGAACTTTCTATTCCAGAAGGCAGCGACATTGTGAGTAATCAGAATTTATATGTCGTACAATCGCATGAAATGGATGAAGATGAGTTGAAACCAGTTGAGCTTTTAGCTGATGATACCGAGTTAGATGAAGACGCAGATGAGAATGTGGATAATGATGGTGAGATTGAAATTCAAGAAGATGATGTGGATGTGCTTATCCTTCCAAACCCAGCTGAATAGCCATCTCTTTAATAAAAGGAATGGTGATATTGCGCTTATGTGCAAGCGCTAGATTATCGAGTGAGTCCACAAGGTTTGAAGCCGCAGCATAAGAGCGTTCACAGCGATTGATGATGAACTCAACTACCTCTGTCGATACATGAAGCTGATGGTCAGAAAAATGCTTCACCAGCAACATTCTAAACAATGCTTCATCAGGTAGGGATAGTTCGGCTAGCTCACATGACATCAGGCGAGAGCGCAGGTCTGCAAGAGCAATAGTCAGTTGCTTTGGATGTGCTTGTGCAGTAATGAGCATCGAGGCATCTTCGTCTTCTCTTACTGCGTTAAACAGGTGAAATAGTGCTGTTTCATTGCCGATGCTGCTTACATCTTCAATTAAGAAATGTTTTTGAGCTTGCAGAATTTCGGTTGCACTGAGTTCTTCAAGCTCTTTGGCTTGTAGCTTAGCTGCTTGGGCATGTTGCTGCCAGATTTTTGCTAGATGTGATTTACCCGATTTTTCAGCGCCATAAATGATGCCGAGGATGCCTATCCATTGTCGCAATATATGAACGAGATTAAGAGCATAAAA